>NZ_DBOUKL010000016.1:0-22773 GCF_059755995.1 Thermosphaera sp.
CATCCGTGCTTATCATCCTCTTCAAGAATTCTTCGCCACGCCTCGCGGAAGCTTCCACGACTCTGCCGTTTTTAAACACCAGCCTGACCCCCTCAACCTCCACTCCTCTCCATATTGCTGGATAATCGAATTCTACCACTCCTTCCACAGATTCTTCTACAGGCCCGGTGAAAACCTCCCCGCCAGGCATGTTGTTCTTCCCCTCATCGGCGATCCATTTCCTTCCTTCAACGCTAAGCAAGAGATTAATCCCTGGTCCTTCAAACCTTAACTCTCTAACCTTGTTCAGGAATTCAGCCACTTTGGAAAGCTCCTGTCCAATCCTCACCCACTCGGCCACAGGGTTCTCGCTGTCAGCGTATAGCGCGTGGAAGACAAAGTCCTCGTACTCTGAGATGCTCATTCCAGCTTCCTGTGCAAGAGCCTTTGTTGGATAGATTGTGACCACCCATTTCAGCTCCCCTTTAGCGCTTCTCTCCAGGAAGATCTTGTTCAGCTCTCTTCTAGCCTGAGCCCTTGCCTTTAATTTCTCGGGATCTATGTTTACAAGCGGCTTGGTGTGTGAAGGCGAGATAATGCTTACTGAGGCATTGGCTTTCTCAACTATTTCCTTCTCAATGACGCTTACGTGTGTTAGCACGCGTTGAGGCGCGAATTTGTAGAACGTTTCAGTTATCGATTCCTCATCCAGCCTTATTAAAAGAGGGTATGCTTCCTTTTCAACTATTTTTCTAACAAGCTCCCTCACTAACGGGATAGCTTCCACTGAGGCGTTTACAACAACTTCTTCTCCGGGTTTGAGATTTAGTGAGTAATCAACTATGATTTCAGCCTGCTTGCTTATCCTAGGGTCTACCAATGTCCCCACCGCTACTTTCTCTCCGCGAGCATCCTGTCCAGCGCGAGGATTCCGGCTATGTTGTCTCCTACTAGTTTCACCTTTGCCAATAGATCGCTTGCATTCTTCTCTTCTTCAACCTGCTCGTTTATGAACCATTGGAGAAAGGCCTCGGTAGCTTTGTCTTCATGCTTCCTGACAAGGTCGACCAGCTCCCATATCCTCCCAGTGTTTCTTACCTCAGCATCGTAGAATTCCTGGACGGCTTCCATTATGCTACCCCACTTCTTTGAAGGTGCTGAGATATCGTAAAGCTCTATCACGCCTCCTCTATCAATTATGTACTCGTAAAACCTCATGGCATGCTCTAATTCCTCTTTAGCCTGTACTTTAAAGTAGTGTGAGAACCCTGCAAGAGATTTCTTATCGAAGAATGCAGCCATGGAGAGGTATAGATATGCGTTCTGGAGCTCTTGATTCAGCTGCTTGTTCAAAGCTTTTAGGACTTCCTCATTCATGCTATCACCATGTTATAAAGATTTAACGCGTTGTTAATAAACTGCACGCGCCAAAGCCTTCTTTTTATTTCTGGACTGGCTTATTTAAGATGGGGGTTAGTTTGCCAGATCCCGTGGAGTATGCTGAAGCACTGTCCCTGGCGTTCGCGCTGGAAGCCTCAGGCTATCCTAAACCCGGCAATGTTGATAGGATACATGACCTCCCGGGGCTACCGTATGAGGCATTCATAGTTACAAGTATTGTAGCTACAAAGTACTTGGAGAAGGGCGTGAGGAGAGGTATTAAGGGCTGGGGTGATGTAGTCTTCGGTGACTTGGTCTACGGTATTGTAGCAGATTCCATGCGGAAATCGGGTTCGACAAATACATGCTTAGGTTCAAGCCTGCTGATAGCACCTCTAAGTGTTGCCATAGGCTTGTGTTTGAGAAAAGAAGAGGAAAACCTCAACTGTTTTTTAAGAATGATCCGCGAGGTTTTATCAGCAACCTCTGTCGAGGACTCTGTGGAATTCTACAGGGCTGTAAGGGAGGCTAGACCCAGCTATATCAAGCCTACTGATGAAACAGGAGAATTCGTCAACGTATGGGATCATGATTACAAGAAGAAGCTGAGGTCTAAGAAGCAGAGGTTGAAGGATGTTTTAGAGTTCAGTGCTTCGCATGATATAGTATCTCATGAGTTGGTTAATGGATTGCCAAGGAGTGTTAACGAGCTGAGATTCCTGGCTGAAAGGTTTAACGCCCATAAAAACTGGAACCGCGCAGTGGTTGAGACGTACGTGCACTTGTTAAGCAGGGAACACGATACCGTGATTGTAAGAGAACATGGTTTTGAAGTAGCTTCCAGGGTTAGGGATTTGGCGAGCGTGTATATAATAAAACTCCTCGTAGCTCCTCAGTCGGAATGGTTAAGCCTTATAACATCTTTGGACACGGAGATTAGGAGGATAAGGGTTAATCCAGCCTCGGTAGCGGATATAATTGCATCGACGATTGCGCTGTACACCATAGACTCTTTAGCCAGGAACAAGTATTACCTCAATCTTAATCCTTGATGAAACGTTTTCAATAATCCTTAAACCTTTCCTCCTCGAAAACCCTCCCCCTGGGATGGTATCCAAAGGACTCCCAGTATCCGTTAACATATTTATCCGTGAAAACTATCTTTCTCAACCACTTAGCGCTCTTCCATCCATAGAGATGGGGTACTATGAGTCTTACCGGATACCCGTGGAGAAATTCGAGGGGTCGACCATTCATCTCTAAAGCTAGGAAAACGTTTGGTTTCAAAACCTCTTCAAAGGGGAATATTGTGGTATACCCGTCCATCCCTTCCGTGTAGATCCATTTAACACCTTCCATTGGTTTAACCAGGCTCAGGATTCGCTCAAAGGGGACACCTTTCATTCTAACGTTTCCAACGCTCCAGCCTGTAACGCAGTGAAAATCGATTGAATATTCGGCTAAACCCAATCTGTACAACCCTTCGAGGTCAAGGGTCACCGGGTTTTCAACCAGGCCTGTTACCTCCAGCCGCCATTCTTCAACATTAAATTTAGGTATTCCAAGGATATTGTATATAACGAAATTAGGAATGAACACCTGACCAGGAGGTTGCTCTTTACTACTAGGATCATTATACTCCGTGAGAACAGGTTGCTCGTTGGCAAGGCCGATATTGAGGTTTAATTTATCGGGCTCTTCGGGAACCGTAAACAATACTCTTCTAACAGCGTTGTTCTTGGTTACAACCCTGACGCCAATGAATCGTCCGTTATCTAACATGTACCTAAACCTGTACAGTAAATGGCTGCTCCCGATAGGCTCGTTTGAGTCGAAGACCAGCTTGAAGGGGTTTTTCACATCGAAGACTGCATAGAAAACAGCATTAACCATGTCTTGTATCTCTTTAACATCCTCATACCGTTTTTCCTCAACGACACAATCAACCACGTACTTGACTCCTTTGATCCTGATGCTTTTCTCCTCGATAAAGTAGCACTTCATGTGAAACCCTTCAAGTAGTTATAAGGTGTTTCATAAATATATTTTATAAAAACAAGGGGTAGGAGCCATGAGCGAAGATTTACCGGTGGAGTTGAGAATGAAGCTGTATAAGAAGTATTTGTCTAAACTTGCAAATAAGAATGAAAACTCTGTCTCGGCGAAAGAGTCTGTGAGAGAAGACCCTGAGAAGGTGGTGCAGAGTAAGCTTTCAGATGAGAGAGCGGAGGAGATAATGGAGAAGATCAAGATAAAGTATCCTGAAATATATGATTTACTAGTTAAGGAATTGTACCGGGCTATTAAACAAGGTGTTGTGAGCGAATTAGATGGCTTAACTTTACTAAGCATTGCTCATAGCATTGGATTAGATATAAGGCCTGACCTACGTATAAGGTTTGTTAAAAATGGAAAGGAAGTAGATATGAAGGAGTATTTAGGAAAATAAAAAAGAAGAATTGAAAAATCATTTAACTCCATACATTGTTAACGCTAACACTGCCATCTTCGTCCATAAACCGTTCTCAGCCTGCTCGTAAATCACCGATTTCTTCGGATCGTCAATCACATCGTCATCGGCTTCATAGCCCCTGAAGATTGGTAATACATGCATTAATACTCCTTTCTTGTCCATTAAATCCATTAACTCCTTTGTAACCTTCCAGTTCCGATACTTCTCGTAAATCTTCAGCTCCTCATCCTTAAACTTGCTGTAGCCGACCTGGACAAGGGTTGGTGAGGCCCAGTTTCTCGGGAATACGGCGTGAGCCCCTTTCACAGCCTCCTGCAAGTTATCCGTTATCTCCAGGCTTCCCCCGTGCTCCTTAGCCAGTTCCCTGGCTTTTTCAACCAGCTTCGGATCCAGGTCGAATCCCGGCGGCCTTGCAATAACAACGTCTACTCCAAACCTCGGGAAGAGGATCATGTCCTCCTGTACGCTGCACCATCCCCTGATCTCTGGGCTGTAAGCCCACATTATCACGTATTTCTTGCCCTGCGGGTTCACGAACCTTTCCTTGAACGTGTAGATGTCGGCTAAACCCTGAGTGGGATGGAACATGTCGTCAGCCATGTTGATGACAGGGATGTTAGCTGCCTGGGCCATCTCCCTTATATAGGCGTTTCCTACACCGTACAGGTAGTCGATAGCCTTGTCTAAGATCCTTATTCCTAGCCCATGCCCGTACACATCGTACATCGCGGCAACGTCCTTAATAGCTTCGCCAGCCTTCTCCTGTTTCCCAAAAGCCATTCTCGTCGTTGTAGCATCAATGAATGCTGCATGACCGCCCAGGAAGGCCATTCCGGACTCAAATGCTGCCCTCGTTCTTGTCGAGCCGGCGAAGAATAGCATGTAGAATACTTTACTAGCGAGTATTTTCGGAATATGCTCTACTCCGTAGTAATGTGCTATTTCCTTGAACTCTTTCGCAAGGTTCAAGGCTATCTCTATCTGCTCATCTGTCCAGTCAAGGGTTGAGATGAGGTCTTTACCGCTTAGTTCTCTGACAAGGTGTCGCAACGCAGGCATTTACTTCACCAGCAATTGTAATTATCTACCGGGGACGTATTTAAAAACATGGTTAAACACTCAAAGCTTAAAACAATTTAAAAGCTAGTTGTTTCTAGTTAACCATGTGGTGGGTTGGAATTGAGTAGGAGATTGTTAATAGTGGGAATTATTGTGGTTTTGATTGCGACCGGATCTCTAGCATGGTTTTCTCTTCAACGTCCTGAGACTACTAGGAAAGTTGTGGTCTACGCCTATAACGACAGGATTACGGGGATAGACCCCAGCGTGGAAGACGACACTGGATTAGTCGTATTGGGATCAGTATATGAGCCCCTCCTTTATTACGACCCCAGGAGTGATGAATTTAAACCTGCCTTAGCAGTCAACTGGACAAGTAATGAAGATGGGACGGAATGGGTTTTTAAGCTAAGAGAAGGAGTAGTGTTTCACGATGGCACTATTTTCAATGCTACTGCTGTTAAAATCAGTATTGAAAGAGCAAGAGACGTGTATAGGTCAACGGGGCGTGGAATGGGATATATCTGGGATATGGTTTCAAGCATCGAAATACTGGATGCCTACACGGTTAAATTCATCCTAGATTACCCGGCAAGGCTAGATTTCATAGCCTCAGCCTCATATGCAGCATACATATTCTCCCCCTCCGTTATTGAGAAAGCTGGAGCCAGTGATATTCTTGATGGGAAAATAGAGCAGTGGTTCAACCAGGGGCATTCCGCAGGCACCGGGCCATACATGATTGAGGATTACAAGCCGGATAAGGAAGTCAGGCTTAAAAAATTCGAGGAATGGTGGGGTTGGAAATTAGTGAACAATCCTCACGCCCCTGATTACGTGATTATTAAAATTCTCACCGAACCCCAGTCGCAGTACAACGGGTTAACCTCGGGCGAGGTAGACATAGTTTCAAGCGTGCCCAGGGATTATGTTGGTCAATTGCTAAGTAAAGGGTACAAAAACTACAATCTCACAACCTATCACAACTACATACTATTCTTCAACACTAAGAGGTATCCAACGAACATAACAGAGTTCAGGCTCGCGGTGGCACACGCGATAGACCTAGACGAACTGGTTCAGTTATGCATGAAGGGTTTCGCACTTAAAGGTAGCGGTGTGGTCCCACACTACTTCCCGGGCCACGCGGACAATCTAACCTACCGTTACAACCTATCTCTAGCTAGAGAGTACTTGAGCCTCTCCGGTGTTGAAACCCCTGTTACCATTGAGTTTCTATACCAGGTTGATTACGAGGAGAACAGGATTCTGGCTGAGACGTTGAAGTCAAGGCTTCTCCAGCTGGGCATTGAAGTTGTATTAAACCCTCAGCCGTGGACCGCTTTGAAGGACATTGCTAAAGGTGTTTGGGAGAACCCTGATAACACTCCTCATTTGGTAATTGCCGACTGGTGGCCAACTATTCCAAGCCCCTACGACTACCTATACCCGATGTTTCACAGCGAGTCGAAAGAGTGGAATTATGCGGGCTATGAGAACCCTGTTTTCGATGAGCTAATAGATGAGGCTTGGGAGCTGGAGGGTGAGGATTACCAAGCCGCTATGGATAAATACTATCAAGCACAGGAAATACTATTCGATGAGGCGGTAGCTATCAATCTTTGGGATGAGGTGAAGCCGTTCATTTATAATCCGAAAATAGAAATCCCCAGGGAAGCCATGAACCCGCTGTATATGTATGTAATATTCTTCCAATACGTGAAGGTGGGCTAGCCGGAAATGCCGGTCAGCCTTAACTATATTGTGAAGAGGCTTTTTTGGAGCATACTTGTTTTAGTAGGCGTGGTTGTTTTCTCATACTTGGTCATCATTTTCTCGCCTGGAGACCCGGCGACGAAGTGGGCTGGGAACCCGAGAGGTGTTAACGCTACCCTTGCCATCGAAGCAGCCAGAAGGGAGCTAGGTCTTGATAAGCCACTGCACATACAGGTTTTCGACTTCATAATTAAGGTTTTCACAGGAAACCTGGGAACTAGTATTGCTTACAAGCAACCAGTTTTCACTATCCTCTACTCAAATCTTGCCGCAACGCTTGAGCTCCTTTTCTGCTCCTACGTGATAATTCTACCTATAGGCATATTTCTAGGAGTTTACTCGGCTCTCCACAGGGATGAATTAATCGATGATTTACTACAGACTTTTGGCACGGTAATGGCTAATACTCCCGCGTTCTGGCTTGCCGCTATAGTCTTCCTACTACTAGTGTCAAGCGGGCACCCTGTATACGGGAGGATAGATACGAGGCTGGCTTTGGAAACAGGTTTTCAGCCGATTACAGGGTTTTACTTGCTTGATAGTCTCTTGCAAGGGAATATAATAATCTTCATTGATGTCTTAATCAAGCTCATTCCTCCAGCACTTATAGTTGGAGTATATCCCTTAGGCTTGTCGATTAGGCTGTCTAGAGCTCTGATGGCTGAGTCTCTCACAGAGGATTTTGTGAGAGCGGCTGTAGCGTGGGGGGTGAGGAAACGGCGGATTATTTGGAGATATGCTTTCAGAGCCAGTATTCCCCCTTTGGTTCAGGTCTCCGGTCTAGCCTTTGCCTACAGCCTAATAGATGCGATGGTTGTAGAGTACGCAGTGTTTGGTAGAGAAGGGCTGGGCAGGCTCCTGGTCGACGCGTTAAACTATAGTGACTTTAAACTCGCAATTGGTTTACTAATAGTTGTCACAGTGTTCTACCTTGTAATCAATACATTGGCGGATGTTATTCAAGCATTAATTGATCCAAGGGTGAGACTGTAGATGACGAGCACTAGCAATGATAAACTCGACATCTCTGCTGCCGTGAAAAATGCTAAGAGAGCGCTTCAAATCAGGACAGGGTTCGTAGCATTAATCTTTAAAGCTTGGAGTAAAAGTAACAGGTTTAAAATAGGATTACTCATTTCCTCGTTTATCATTTTGATCGGTGTTTTAGCTCCCCTAATAGCTCCTTATCCTCGCGACGGACTGGGCTATGTCCCGGAGGATGCGTTGCAAAAGATCAGGCTCCCCCCTTCACAGGATCACTTGTTCGGCACCGATACTAGAGGGCGAGACATATTTTCAAGAGTTGTCTTCGGGGCCAGGTCTGCGTTAATCCAGATTTTCCTCGTGGTTTCTTCCAGCCTATTAATTGGATTGTTCATGGGGGTTATTGCTGCCTACTATAAAGGATTGGTTGAAACTGTGATTAACTATTTAATTGAACTATTTATGAGCATACCCGCCATCGTAATAGCCCTAGCGCTAAGGCTGATCCTCGGCTCCGGATTATTCACCGTAGTATTAGCCTTAATCATAACATGGTGGTCCTGGTATGGACGGGTAACCTACATATATTCTAGAAGCATTGTTGAAATGGACTATGTTCTTCTCGCAAAGCTCTCAGGAGTTTCAGGTTTGAAGATAATTTTCAGGCATGTTGTAAGGAATGCTTCACCCCCCGTCCTAGTCCAGGCGGTAACGGATCTGGGGAGTGTTCTGCTCGAAGCATCAGCGATAAACTTCCTAGGGCTTGGACTGCCCCCCGACTCACCCGAATGGGGGGTTATAATGCAGGAGGGCATTCAATACTTGTCAATATCCCCTTGGATTAGTGTTTTCCCGGGTATATTCATATTGATAACAGCTTTAGGGTTCAGCCTTATTGGAGATAGCCTTAGGGAAGAAGTAGACCCTAAGTTGAGGAGAAGGTGGAGGCTATGGTTCTAGCGGTGGAAGCTGAGGATTTGAAGATCGGGTATGAGGATGAGGAGGTAGTTTGGGCGGTAAAAGGAGTTTCATTCAAGGTAGAGGTTGCGGAGATATTTTGCCTCGTAGGTGAGAGCGGATGTGGGAAATCCACTACAGGAAACGCCATCGTGGGCATCCTCCCACCGTACTCGGTGACCGACGGCGTTCTACGGATTTTCGGGAAAACCGTGATAGAGGGGAATAGAAGGGATTACACGGGCGTGAGAGGTCGCATAGTATCCTACGTTCCCCAAAACCCGGGCTCTAGTTTAAACCCGTATTTAACCGTTGAGGAACAGTTCTACTACGTTTTAAACAGCGTATATGGATGGGGTCGTAAGAAAGCGCTAGAAGAGGCGGCAAAGTATCTCCAAATGGTAGATCTAGATCCCGGTAAGGTCTTGGATTACTATCCTCACGAGCTAAGCGGGGGTATGCAGCAGAGGACGGCAATAGCCTTAGCGCTTTCCACAGGCGCTAAGATAATTGTTGCCGATGAGCCAACATCAGCCCTGGATGCTCATTTAAGGCTTGGATTAATCAGGCTTCTCACCCGTCTCAGAGACACTATTAAGCTAACCCTCATATTCATCACCCACGACTTATTATCAGCTGGAAAGATCTGCGACAAGATAGCCATCATGTATTCGGGGAGAATACTAGAGCTTGGCACGTCCGGGAAGATACTTACAGAACCGCTTCACCCTTATACCGAGATGCTTGTCGACGCAGTTCCAATTCTCGGCGTGTTAAAGCCTTTGAAAACTTACGGAGGAGAACCTCCTCCCCCAGATGTAGAGGTTAAGGGATGCCTGTTTCTAGATAGATGTCCAAAGAAATTTGAAAAATGCTATTATTCCCATCCTCCGCCCAAGGAGGTTCATGAAAGAATTGTTGAATGCTGGAGGTATGTTTGAAGATGTCGGCGTCAGCGATTGTTAGGCTAGAAAACGTTACCCTAGGATATTACACTATCCCCAAGGGGTGGAGGTCTTTATTTAAAATAAAACAACCCGTTGTCTTCAACGTGAACTTAAACGTAATTGATGGTGAGAAAGTGGTTATAATAGGTGAGAGCGGTTCGGGCAAAACAACCCTTTTGAAAACCATTCTGGGCATTCTACCCCCGTTCGAGGGAAAAGTATACGTTTTAGGTAAAAGCATATACGATTTACCTGTTAAGGAGCGGAGGAAAATTACCAGGCAAATAGGGTATGTACCTCAGGACCCGTATAAGTCGCTGAATCCCAGGGTTAAGGTTGAGACAGTGATGATGGAGCCGCTGGAGAGAAGCAATCTAACAGAGTCGGAGAAACGGGAGAGAATTGTCGAAGCCCTCAGGCTTGTTCAACTGCATGAAAGAATTCTTGAATACTACCCGATGCAGCTTAGTGGGGGGATGATGCAAAGGGTTTTGATAGCTAGAGCGATAGTGCATGACCCCGAGATTCTCATCCTGGATGAGCCGACATCAGCGCTCGATGTCTCGATACAGGCCCAGGTTATAAATTTATTGAACCATATTCAGAAGAAGCTTGAGTTAGCAATGCTAACGGTTACTCACGACCTTGCAGTGGCTCAGTACTTGGCTGACAGGGTGATCATTCTTTACAGGGGGAGAATAGTAGAGGAGGGGGAAACAAGGATGGTACTATCCCAACCCTCACACGAGTACACCCGGTTGCTGATTTCGAGCTACAGGGCTTCAATATAAGTTTTAAATCATTAAGTTAATAGAGGTATTAGCTGGCTGAGGATGATGCTGGGCGAAGTATATTTAACGGCTAGGCAAAACAGGATCGTGAGCTTAGTCCTCAATGGGATATATGATTTAGAAAAAGTGTCTCAACACCTTGGAGTGAAGCCTGAGGATATAATGAGGGATATAACGGAGTTGAGCAATAAGGGCTTGATAGTTATTCACAGAGAGGTGGAGAAGAAGTTAAAGATTACTAGAATCGGGAAACTCTACATGGAGAAAGGGTTGCCTGAGAAAATCGTTCTATCCTATTATAATGAATGCGTTGATAAGAGGATTGAAGCATTAACGAACTGCTTATCCGAGAAAACCGGGTTAGACCGTGATGAAATCTCTATAGGGATACAGTACATTGTGAAAGCAAAGTGTGGTAAAATATTGGAAGGCTCACTGATCTTGGGAGACCCGTTAATCTGCCAACAACTCCTGGCCTCCGCAAAACATGTCGAAGAAGTATTGCGTAGCATTGATAGAGAGGTTAAGGTTTCCGAAGAGGAATTGGCGGATTTAAGAAAGAGAAAAATGGTGGAGATTGTTGAGAAGAGGGTTTTAAGAATAAGTCCAACACCCTTACTGCAAGAATTGGCTAGTAAGGGTTTGATCAAGGAGAAGGAAATAGTAACCGTCGTGAAACCATCAATGGCACTTGAACTAGACAAGTATGTGGTTAAAGAATTCGATCTTTCAATCCCTGTTCCAAGGCTCCCGAGCGTGAGGAAGCACCCATTCATGGAGTTTATAGATGATTTAAGGGATATAATGGTTTCCTTAGGTTTCGAGGAGGTTAAAGGCCCTCATGTTGAAGCAGAGTTTTGGAATTTCGACGTGCTTTACCAGGCTCAGGACCACCCTGCCAGGGAGATACACGATACTTTCTTCGTTAAAAGCGATGCCAGAGCTTCTATTTCCAGCCAGCTTATGGAGAGGGCTAGGAGGGTTCACGAGAAAGGATGGGGGTATAAGTGGAGTCCTGAGAGAGCGATGAGGCTTGTCTTGCGTAGTCAAACAACAGCAGTATCTGCTAGAGCCATTTTCGAGAGAGGAGAGGGCGAGTACAGGGTTTTCACGATCGACAGGGTTTTCCGCCCCGAGAATCTGGATGCCAAGCACAGTATGGAGTTCTACCAGCTTGACGGGATTATTGTTGGGAAAAACGTGAACTTTAAACACTTGCTCTACTTCTTCAAGGAACTCGCTGCAGCCCTTGGGATAAAAGAGGTGTGGTTTAAACCAGGCTACTTCCCCTTTACCGAGCCGAGCGTTGAAGGATATATAAGGCATCCTAAGCTTGGATGGGTTGAGGTTTTCCCGGGCGGAGTGTTCAGGCCCGAGGTTATGGAAATTCTCGGAGCTCCTGGAGTTAAAGCGGTTGCATGGGGTATTGGTGTTGACAGGCTTGCCATGCAGGTTTTGGGAATCGATGACATAAGATTACTGTTTACAACGGACATAGAGGCTTTAAAGAACATGAAGTACCTCGGCCTACCTTACAAGTTTTCAAAGACCAGTGGGAGGAACGTTGGAGTTGCGGAATATCCTCAATGAGATGGTGAACCCGTTTAAATGAGGAATGATCGGGAGCCTTATAAGATCCGGCTCTTCCTAACCTCGTTGTTGAGGACTATATTGAACAAGCCTGTTGGTTTCGATGAAGCGGTTAGAACCACTATGCGAAGGATTAAACTAGACAAGCGCGAGAAAAGATCAGCCTATATTCATGCTTACCAAACTATTGTAAACTACTATGGTTTGAAATACCTGGCTGAGAAAAAAGGGTTAGGTGAGGGTGTAAAAGCCATTGTTAACCTGCTTGAAAAGCTTAACTACAACTTCGAAACCTATTTGGAGTTGATGGATGAAATTACTCAAGAGATGCCTATTGAAGAGAGACTTGCAAAGAAGTATAGTTATCCGTTATGGGTTGTGAAAGAGCTTCTAAAACATCTCCCTGTGAGCGAGGTTGAGAAAACCCTCCGAAACCTGAACGAGAAAAAGAGATGGGCCCGCGTCAACACTGTGAACGCTACATTGGAGGAGGCGCTGGAATGCTTGGAGAATGAGGGTGTGAGGTTTCAGCGCCACCCTAAGTTCGAGGATTTCTTGAGGATTACGGATCCGTTCTACCCGATAGGGGGTTCTAAATGTTTCAAGAAAGGGTTGTTGATACCTGAGGATTTAAGTTCTTATGTTCTAGTTGAGAGCGTGATGAAATATGTGGCTTCCCCTCTCCTCGACTCATGTTCGGCACCTGGTGTTAAACTATTTCATATATTATCAAAGAATGCATCATTGAGAGCTATTGCAGTGGACTACTCTAGTAAGAGATTGTTGTATGCCGTGGAAATCTTGAAAACGTATGTTAACCAAGGAAGAATTCTATTGATCAACGGTGACTCCAGGATTCTCGCATACAAAAATAGATTTTCAACCATAGTACTCGACGCCCCTTGCTCAGGCTCCGGCGCAGTCTATGGTGATCCAAGCGTTAAATTGAGACTCTCAAGGGAACATGTACGAAGATATGCCCTTATCCAGTATGAATTGATGAAAAATGTTATTAAACAAGGTGAAAACATCGTTTACACAACCTGTAGCATACTCCCTATTGAAGGAGAAATGATTGTGCAGAGGATTTATAAGGAAGCACGCGCTGTGCTTCAAGATCTAGTCGGCGACTACATAGATCCAGCATATCCCGGGTATGATGTCTCTTATAAAACCTTTCGAATCTATCCCCATAAAGTAGAGGGACAAGGGTTTTTCATCAGCGTTCTCAGAGGTGTTAGGTGATTGAAGCTAAGTATAGACTATGCTTACGGTGTTCACCCCAGTAGATGTTTCGGGTTAACCCTGGGGCTGGACATACTTTTACCGCCCAAAAAATGCCCTCTTGACTGTTCGTGGTGCCCCCTGGGTAAAACGGTGGATAGAACCAGGACAGCGAAAGAGCAAGAGGTAAACCTTGGTAAGATTGTTGAAGAGTTAAAAGAGCTATACGAGTACATTGGTACGCTGGCTAGAAAGGTATATGTATGGGGTTTTGGAGACCCATTATTGAATCGCCGAATATCTGAAGCGGTCAAGGCTGTGAGAGCGGAAAGCCAAGCTGATAAAGTAATTATCCATACTTCAGGTCTTCTCCTACCCCAGTATTATTCTTCAGGGCTATTTGAAGACGTTGACGAATTTGTAATCCCATTTGAATGGGCCTCTGAGATAAGGCTCGAGTTTGGATGGGAACCTGCGGTGTCCATTACAACTTTTCTTGAAATACTGTCAGAGTTTAACAGGAAATACCCGGGGAAGCTGGGGCTTGAAATCACCGTTTTTAAGTTTGCAGGATCTTTAACACCTTCAACCGAGTCCTTGAGGGAGATCGCAAAGCAGGCGCGGAGGGTTGGCGCAGAAAGAGTTTATTTGAAAACCATTAACCGTTTTGTAAGCGAGAAGATACACTCAGTCAACCCCAGGTTGATAAGTGAATATGCTGAAATACTGGAGGAGAATGGGATTAAGCCGGTTGTCTGTTACGGTAGCGTTAACTTCGAACCAGGCATCCAAAAGCACGGCTTGATTAGACTCGTGTATAACCATATTTTGAGAAAACCCTTAAGTTTCAGGGAGTTGAGAAGTATTTACGGCGATAATGGAGTGATCTCAGCGGAAAACCTTGTAACTATGAAGAAAGCTGTGAAAACCGCTTGGGAAAAAGAAGTATACTATCGCGGCGTGATCTAGTCGTGGAAAAATCTTTAGAACCCCTCGCTAAAAATTTCAGGATTAATGCTACGAGAGAAATGCTCAAAGAGGCTAGTAAAATAATGTGGAGGTCTTCCAAGCGCATGACTGGAAACCCTTATTCAGTAATTCCCGTTTGGGAAAATAAGGTTAAGGGGTCGGTTCTTTAATGGCGGCTATGATTGTCTTTTACATCTACGTTGGCTGGCTTTTCTCAAAGCTTTTAGGGATTTATTTTAAGATGAAGGATTTAGGGGAGCTTCCCGGATATATACTGGGCTCCCTGATAACCGCGATGTTCTTCCATGGCTTGGTTAATCATGAAGATCTAAGCCTAGTTGCGGAGATTTCTTCAATACTAATAGTATTTCATGCTGGTTTAACCAGCGATTTCACGGAGGTCTTGGAGAACTTTAAAAAAGCATTAGTAATGTCTCTTTCCGCGGTATTTACCACTTTCATGATTGTTACGTCTACACTCCTCTACCTGGATTTTCCCTTGGAAACAGCCTTATTGATCGCTATTCTATTCTCTAACACTGCGACAGAGACTACGGCACTTGCTCTTGAGAAGCTTGGAACACAGTTGAAGAACCTACTGGTTTCCGCGAGCTTCATAGACGATATTATCGTGCTATTCATCGCAACAGCATATTTTAACCTGTTAAAAGGAGCTGGAGGGTTGGATTTCATCCTCTCATTATTCATCTCCATCACCATGTTGGCGATAATTATGCAGGTTGGAAAGTTTAGAGAAAGGTTTGCAAGATTCTTCATTAAAATGTCTAAATCGCATGAATCTTTTGTCGACATAACGATCACTGTTTTAACCGGCATGGTCGCTTTATCCCTGGTGTTTAAGGGAAGCGGGCTCATCGCAGCTTATTTAGCGGGCCTCCTTATTTCGATTGGCGCAGCAATAAAGGATCCTCTTCTCAGATTTAAGCCGAGAATAATAGATTTCAGCGTAATGCTCGATAGCTTTATAGACTCCGTGTTTATACCATTGTTCCTCTTATATGTCTCCCCACTAATAGTTAGGCCAGGAGTGAATTTAGCATTTATAATTCTCATATTTGCTGGCGCAGTTCTAGGTAAATTCCTACCCTACTTCTTTTTCATAAGACGTGATCAACGATTCAGGGAAGACGCGGTTGTAGCCGGGCTGTGTATGAGTGGGAGAGGTGGTTTAGAAATGGTTCTAGTGGTTCATGGGATGAGTTTAGGGTTGTTGCCGGAAATGCTTGTTAATTCAATACTTGTCGTCTCCGTCTCCACGAGTTTGTTCGCGATGTTTTCTACTGGTTTATGGAGAAGAAGAATCAGCTAGGCCCGTGAATTCATCCCTTTTAACAAGGTCATCCCTTCCAAGCCTCATCCTCGAGATTAATATTGTTGAATAAGCTTAATAAGTTTGGAAAGACTTACCTCAGCCACCACTACCGGATTGGCAACGCCTAGCTCATAGAGTATCTTGGGATGTATTTCTCCTACGAAACCAACCCTTTCCCCGTTTACATATATAGATGTAAATCTCTCCTCCAGGAACCCTTCATTTTTATCTCTAAGAAACTTATATTCTGCATTAATAAGGTCGAAAATAGAAGCTATTAGCGATAAGCCATCTGTGAGTGTAGATTTCTCATGGGATATTGCTACTCCAAGCCTTCTCTCCACCACAGGTTCTCCTTCGCCTTCTCCCGGCATTATAACGTCTCCTACCTCGAAGATTTTGATTACTGATTGCTTGCTTGAGTTCTCTACGACAGCATCTAGCAATCCAGGTGTCAGCCAAACTCTCAATCCGGTGAATCTTTCAGATTTGGGGTTGGAAACCAGGTACATGTTGGTTTTCAAGCCAAATCTTGTTAATTGGGTAAACTCGTTGCTCATAATGTAGTTGGATACCTCCGTGTAACCCATTCCGATTAAAATATCCCTTATTTTCCGTGAAAACGCTTCGATAGGGTGAATCCTACCTGGATGAGTTGACGGAGGCAACGAGTCAGCCTCGGCCCCTAATACATGGTATCCTAGTGAAATAGAAACGTCTTCGGCAACATCAACCCATGATTTAACATCCAGCCTGAACAATGGTACTTTGACTTTCAATTTTTTACCATCATTCTGAATGATTTCGTAGTAGTGTTTTCTCAGTAGTTGAGCAATATCGTCAGCTTCTAGCCGTGTCCCTAATAACCCATTAACCTCGTCCACGTTTAAAACCAGTATTTGAGCCTCAGTCTTGGGGGAAACTATTTTTTCACCGGTGGGGGTTGATACTTCCACTATCTCCACAATTCCTGATGATGACCTCTCCGCTATGTTCAGAGCCATGATTGTCACTAAATTGATTGCCGTTTCCTTATCAGTGCTCGTGGAGTCTATCAATATGTTTCTAGTTCTAACATCTACTTTCGAGGTTTCCCCATTAACGATGGGTGCAAGGCTTAGTATTTGACCGGTAGAATCAGCTAGGACCGGGTATTTCCTCATGCCGGCTATGATATATCCATATAATTGCCCCTGTTTAGTCTCTTCCAGAGCTTTTCTCAAGCTTATTTCCCTTGAGGCTTCTAAAGGTATGAAAAACGTACTGTCAGGGTCACCTAGTTTATAGTAAATAGGGGGAGTTATCTTGTCAAGGTCGTAGACTCCTATGCTTGCCTTTCTTCGATCCCTACCGTAGGTTGAGGCTAGCTTTTCCTGAAGTTGCATTATTTGCCTTACCGCTTCATCATCCAGGGTAAGATCTCTTACAACTGCTAGGGCAACATAGGGTCTTTCAGGTATGTTCTCAGCGAATCCTTTAACACTGGATGGTTTGAACTGCAACTCCTTTGAAGCTAGCCCCATGAAGGGTCGTAATCCTCTCGCCAATCCTTCCGCGCTGAATATGTCGGGCCTGTCATGATTTGCCTCGTACTCGAGCAAGTCATTCTCCAGCATTTCAATCTCGCATTTGAGGAATGGCAAGTACTTCTTTACATCCTCGTCCGATAGTTGTTTGCCCAATAATCTCTCTAAATCCCTGATGCTTACCCTTATCGTTGGCATTTCTATCACGTTACTGTATTATTTTAAGATTTCATCCTTGATAATACTCCACGCGTTGTTAATAATGATTTCTTCGTTCTTAGTCCAACCTATCAGGTTTTCCTGCTTGAACAACTCCATTAAGTTTTCAACACCGTTCTTGTAGCCGAGCGGGGCGTATAGTGAAAGATAGGTGTTGGCACCTCTTATCTCTCTGAGACGTAGGAACATGTCCCTATCCATTTTCTTATAAAGTAGTCGCAGGGATATTGGTGTTTCAAGCTCGTTTACCTTGTCCCGGACTGGCATTCTTTCTGAATCTATCAAGCTACTTATCAATGTGGGGGTTATCCCGGTCTTCAAGGACTCCATTCCATACCATGCTTTAAGGTATTCCTTGAACCTTGCTCTCACCTGGTCTGTCTTAAACTTCTGATAGTACAAGCTTCCAGCCACCAGCGATGCTAGTGAAATTTGAATAAGGCTTGTAACAGAGAGGGTTGACAAAGCATCCATGTTGGTATGATAGTATTTGCTAGGCCACTCATTATACATCACACTATCCCATCCCCACCCAATTGTCACATCGTGATCGCTTCCAGCAGTGTACGGCGTGATGCTGTAGCGAACCCCGGGGAGTTTGAACCCGCCGAACGATGATGCAGTGTCCATGACGTATTTAACAGCGAGGTATGCGTACGGGGCTATTGTCGAGTCTATGATGAGGGGAGGCATTACTATGTTGAGGGTTGAGCCTGTAACACCTTGATTACTCCCCACCATGTCTAAGTTGATAACAGCTTTGGGAGGGTTTTTCAAAGCGTTTTTCAAGAATATAGTGCCCGTGTACTCGGGAACCCATGCATGACAGGAGGGGATGTAGGCCTCGTTTCTCGAGTTAGCAATTGCGAAAGCTATTAACGCGTTCGCAACACTACCACTGGCGTTGTCGTGCGCGCCTGGTTTTGGGTGGCATATATGGCTTGTATACAATACTGCTGGCTCCTCCGTGTTGCAAGCCACTAATGCTAGTATTCCCTCCCCGCTATATTCGCTCTCCACCCTCCAGCATACGGTTATTTTTCTAGCAGGGTTTTCAATAAGCATTGATTGAAGCCTAAGCGCTGTGGTATAGGGTATGTTCATCACGACCTTATCTAGAACCTCCTCCCTACTTATGAAAAGACCGGTGTATGGGACAGCATCTCTAAACCTCTTCGGGTCATACACCAGGATGAGCCTGGCATCAATGGTCTTGTAGAGATCATAGACATATCCCTTAGCTAGTACAACATCCCCCTCGCACTTTTCATTCGTACATATGGATAATTCTCCACACCCCTCCCCAGGAGGCGAGTGAGCGGCTACGAGTGTAGGGTAGTCTTTAGAATGGAATTTCTCAATAACAGTGTTTCCCACTTTAACTTCCAAGAAAGCGTTTTTGAGATTCCAGCTCGCCGGGATTTCCATGAATCCTTTTGTACCGCCTGGAGCTATTTTCAGCACCCTGGTTGAAAGACCCATCCCACTTAGAACTTCTTTTAACTCCTCAACCGCCAGGTTTAACTCCCTAGAACCCTGAATCCTATGGTATCTCGTGATAATGTTGAGGAGGTCCCTCGCCATCGACGCGTGCAAGTTCTCCATGTACTTCGAGACTAGTTCATGAATCAAGGCTTATCCTCCGTTACACATTAAATATTGTTCGCAATTATATTAAATTTGGCAAGCACGAGGTCGGGATTTATGGTTATCGTCAGCATAACACCTGAAATCGCCATTGAAGGCGGGAGAATATACGCCGGCGGCCTAGGTGTTTTGGAAGGAGACAAGTTGCTGGGAGCGGGCGACATGGGGCTTGACTACCTAGCTCTCTCCCTCTTCTACCGCCAGGGATACACAAGTATTAGCTTCAAAGGGGTTGAGCCGGTACTTCAGCATGAGGAACAAGACCAGGAATTCATCTCAAAGCTCTCGCAAGAGAAAGAATTCAGTGTGCAATTACGTGGAGAAGATGTCATTGTTAGACCATGGGTATTCAAGTATAAGACAGCGAAGGCAGTCTTATTCGAAGCGGTATGCCCGTTCTGGGCTAGAAGGCTTACAGATAGGGTTTACTATGAAAACAGTATTGAGGAAACCTTCTACAAGTATGCCTTATTGGCAAAGGCATCGGCATACTATTTGAAAAACTATGTTGGACTCGATAAGGTGAGCGTTATAGATTTAGAAGAGAGCTATGCCTCTCTCATTCTCAACGTGCTGGAGGTATCAAGGATTTCGCGCATCATAATACACACTCCCGGGCCATGGGGGCATCCGAGCTTCCCGGGAGAGTTCATTGCTAGAGAATTCGGCGTGTTCCTAGGAGACTATATTAATCTAACAGAGTTCTCCCTCTCCAAACTAGACAAGGGTATAGTTGTTTCGAAGAAGCAGGAAGCGGTTGCTGCCGCCATTTTTCCAAAGTACAAGGAAAAGATAGTTTCAATCACTAATGGTATACATCTAGGGAGGTGGATGCATCCAGCTCTGCGTGAAGCAGTGAACAGTTCAACTATTAGCATCGATCTTTTGAAGAGAGTTAGACAGAGCGCTAAGGAGGAAGCTTTTTCGCTAATTAAAAGCTTCAAAGGCAACGTCAACATGGATGGAAGAATAGTGATCGCATGGACTAGGAGGCTGGCAAGGTATAAGCGTCCATACTTTATCGCGAGATTTATAGAGGAAAACCCTGATATTAACGCGTTCTTCATAATTGCTGGTAAACCCCACCCAAGAGACTCCGACGGAATAGGTTACTTGAAGAAATTCAGAGAGCTGGACTTAAAGCTTACTAACGTGGCGTATATACCCGATTACAACATTGAGAAGGCGAGAACAATAATTCAGGGATCAGACTTACTGTTGTTCACGCCTTTCCCAGGCTGGGAGGCTTGCGGTACGAGCTACATGAAAGCCATGGTGAACGGGGTTCCGGTTCTCTCCAGCAGAGATGGCGGCGTTCTCGAGGTTGTTGAGGACGGGGTTAACAGCTGGCTCTTCGGCATTGAACCCTCAGACTTCATAAACATATACACTGATCAAAGGGCCAGGGAAATCGATGAGAAGGATTACTACGAGTTCAGAAACAAGTTGCTCTGGATAATTGAACTCTACCAGAGGGATCCGGAAAAGTATTGGGAAGTAGCTTTCAACAGCTTGAAGACTGCCCCGGGCAAGGTAGACATTAGAGAAGCGTTGAAAAAATACTATATTAAAATGTAGTTTACCTAACCACTAGGACTGAAATAGGAGCGTTTATTACGAGAGATAGTGCCACGCTGCCAATGGGGAGTTCGCCATAGAGCGTTTTGCCCCTGGCTCCCATTATCACTAGGTCGTAACCTTCCTCAACGATTTCTTTTATCAACCGATAGCTGACGCTTTCCAGGCTAGGATCATATTCGAGCGTCTTATATGAAACGTTAATAGGTTCTCTAGCTATTCTCGCCTTAGCCTTCGCCAGCGGGTCTTGGCTGAGGGTTTCTCCCTTGCTTTTAACAGTTACCACTGTTATCTTTGAACCATAATGCTTGGCTAAATCAATAGCCAGCTCCAGTGCTTTAAGACTTACCTCGCTCCCATCAACAGGGACTAGTATCTTCCTGTAGATGAAACTAATCCTATATGAGGGCTCTTCACCATTCAACTGTAGAATACACCTCTAGATAATTATGTATCATCCTCTTATTAAAAAACATCTTTTAATCCCCCGATACCCAGCAGTTTATCTGTTTCCTCAACTACTTTTTCCAAAGGTAATTTGACGCCGGCAACAGCGTATAGAGCATCCATGTTTTCTGGAACCACTATTGATTCTTGATGAATAGCCTGGATCAGTGAGATACTGTTACCGGAGACTAGTATGGAATTCTCGAAGACAACGTTTTCGTAGATATCGTTCCTACTCCTCAGGAAGTCTCTAGCGGCCTCGATCAACTTGCTGGTGGAGTCCAAGCCGGTTTTCTTGGGATCAACCAGGAGTATTCGGGCATACCTGCTTAAAACCTCGGTAACTTGTTCCTTAATTACAGGTGTAGCCACCTCTACATCTAAATATTGTACATGCATAAGAGTTGTTGGAACTACAACCGCTTGGCTGATTATTTTAACATTGGGTAAGACCAGCATTGCGTCCTTCCCGTGGTGGCTAACATCCTCTACAGATTCAAGTTTTATGGAGTTAATGGGTCCTCTAGCATCCTCCTTGGGATCCGCCCCTCTCCTGATCACGAGTACTCTGGCACGTTTAACGTTGAATTCCTTGTGTAATACGCAGAGAATCCTGAGCAATCCAGTAGTGTTGCAACTAACCACTCTAAGGTACTTCCTACCGACTGCCTCGTCATAGTTGCAGTAAGTGCTGAAACTTAACTCCGCTACCTCCGGCTTCTCTCCTCCTTGAAAAATAGCTGGTTTTCCAGCAGCTTTATATAGTGAAAGATTCGCAAACCCCTTACCACTAGGCGAGGCATCGATTATTATGGAAGACTCCTCTAGGAACTCCTGGATGGTTCCTTTCGGCGTTACACCTTGTGATTCAAAATCACGCCATTTCTCAGGTGGGACATAGATGTTTATACCTTTCTTGAAAGCCATCTTTGAAGAGTAGTCAGGGGTGTACTTAACTATTCCTACAAGCTGGAACCTTGAGTTTTTCAGCACAGCGTCTGCGACTCTTTTCCCTATGGTACCGTAACCGTTTAATCCCACCTTGATCAATTCTACCATCCCAGGAACATTTTCGAAGATAATTCCATCGCTTTCAAAGCAGGTAATTCCTCGCCGGAGAGGAACAGTAGTAGCGCGTTCCCGCCGGTGGAGACATGGATCCTGTTGTTCAACCTGCTCTCATCAACCATTGAACCCAGGTGTCCCCCTGCTATTAGAGTGAAAGCGTTGCTCCTATAGACCGATTCCAGTAGGTTGAGCGTCCCCTTTCTAAATTCCTCCTCTTCTATGACCCCGGCCGGCCCTCTCATCACTATTACCTTAGCATCCTTCAGTAAATCCCCATATATTTTGACAGTGTTTTCGCCAATGTCTCTAATCACTCCACGTATTTCGCCAACGTACACGTTCCTCACCTCTCCGTTTACCTTAGCCTTGAAGTCTATCGGTGTCTCGATAGGTGCACCCCTCATCAAAATGTAGCGTGCCCTTGGAATAAGAGGTAGCAGCCCCTTCTCCTCCAACACCTTCATGTTTTCAACGCCAATGTCGATTCCTTTAGCCACTAAGAATAGGTGAGCCAGTAACCCGGTTGCCAAGATTCTATCCGCTAGCTTGTTTCTCATCAAGTTTTCAATAACGCGGAGAAGCTCGCGGACTTTTGAACCTCCTAGCACGTATATACGAGGAGATTCGAACGAGTTCAATATCCTGGTAATTGCCTGGATTTCCTTCTCAAATACCGGTCCAATACAGCTTGGAAGCGATAACGGGAAACCCACTATGCTTGGCTGGCTTCTGTGAGCGGTTGCGAAGGCATCGTTGACGTAGACGTCTACGTTGCTTGAAAGCTTTTTCACGAGCATTGTTAAAGCTTGTTTCTCAGGGGCAGCCT
>NZ_DBOUKL010000017.1:0-10446 GCF_059755995.1 Thermosphaera sp.
CCTATCATGAATGCTAACGCGAATCCTGCAAGCAGTAGGATGAGCGCGAAGCTCTCGCTGAGCCTTAAACCATAGGCATCGGTGTTAGTGGGTTTTGAAGAATCAAAAGCCTCCGCCAAAGCCGCGTTCAGGATTTCAGGGATTTTCACGATCATTGGACCAGGTCTCGATATAATGTCTACTTCTTCCTGGCCCAAAACAATAACGGGTACGCCTAGGTCAAATAGTCCAGCCTCCTTAACAGTTTCCTGTGTAGCATAAGACGTAGCCACTAGGATGACGTCTGGTTTCCACTCATGTATTTTCTCAATACTTACTGCACTCCACCCGTATGTTGAAGCAGCGTTCGACAGGCCAAGCCTAGCTAGTACGTCGTCGATGTAGGTTGCCCTTCCCGCAACCCATATTCCCTGCCAGAAATCCACTACTACGAGCACTTTAAGGCCACGGTATTTCTCGAGGAGCATTCTCCCCTCTTCAAGAGAGCTTATCAACCTGTCAGCGAGGGATTGTGCTTCAGCGGTTGAGTTGAAAATTTCGCCGATCAAGTAAATATCGCTTAACACGTCGTTGAAGCTTCTTGCCGAACCCCCGTTCAAGAAAACAACAGTCACATTGTAGGATTGGAACACCTCGAGAAGGGGTTTGTGAGCGCCTTTGTCAGCGAGAACTACGTCAGGATTCAAGCTCAATATTGTTTCAATGTTGACAGTGCTCCACCAGTAACCTCCAACCGAAGAAGTATTCTGCTTTTTCAACACCGAGCTTATGTTTAAATACCAATCTCCTAGCGAGAAATCGTCAACCCCTACGATGTATTGCTGAGTATTTAATTCGAAGAGGATCTCCGTTATGGAAGGTGCTAGTGAAACAACTCGTGCAGGAGGACTTGACAGTTCTATCCTCCTCCCTAACGCATCGTTAACTATTAGGGTAGTTGACTCCGCGCTTAAGGGTGTGAGGCACATGAGTATTGCAATAACTGTTAGCGCGGGGATGAGCTTGGACATTTTGTCCAACACCACCAAAACTATACTATTATCAAGTAGGATTTAATAAAAATCGCTTAGGAATTTAGGGAATTAATTATTTAGACCGGTAATTACACCGGCTAATTCTGGAAGCTTACATATAAGTATCAAGCCTTCCATCTCAACCGGGAGCGGGTTTGAAACTATTACCAGGCTGTGGGGAGGAGGCGGGAAATCGTAATTCCGCAGTCTCGGCAGTAAGTCGGCCTGAACCCGCTCATCCCTCCATGAAAGCCTGGCCACCCCAATAGCTAGCGAGTTGTCAAGCTTGTTTTCCAGCTCATCATCAAGATTCAACAGTATTTCAACCGCTTCGTGTATGGTCATGGCTCTCCCATGCTCTAGTCTCAGGTCGAGCAGGACGATTGTGTGAAGTCTTCTATTCAGGTTTTCATATATTGTTTCAATGGTTGAGTAGGGCTTGAAGTAATCCGGATACACTAGGGTCACAGTTTTACCAAACCTGTATGCTTGAAGGCCGAGCCTACTCTGTATCAGGGTTAGAACGGAGATGGAGTTAACTACTTTAACCTCAACCCCCTTCTTAATCGCTTCGACACGCAGGGAGTCGTGGGTCGTCGCTATAAACGGGTCGCCGGGTACGGCTAGAACGATGGTTTTGAAGCGCGCCTCCTCGATTAATTTGTTCATTCCTTCTCCTTCCAGATCCTTCCTAGAAGCGTAGACTACCTCGCCCTTAGTGTATTTCGCCAACTCCGCTGGGTCGTCCTCGTAGAGCGATGTGTACCTGTCAATCACTATCTTATCAGCCTTGCCCAAGTATTCCATGGCCTCTAGAGTTAGATGCTTGAGAGAATAGCCGATTCCGAGGAAGACTAGCACCGTTATCACCGGGTCTTCGCGATTGCCCAAGTTTCTTTTAAAATGTAGATGAGGTAAGCGTTGTACAGTAATGTGAAAAATATTTGGGAAACCGGCTTGCTCTGATTCAGCATAGTGAAAAGAATGTTCAGCAACGGGTTCGACCTGCACGCCTGGACTAGTGTGTAGAGGAGTGAGGAAGCGCTCGTGCTTCTTAAAATCACTTCCTCAGCGGAGACCCAGTTCAGGTCTTCAACCATAAATATTTCAGAGCTAACCACTGCTGCGGCGAACAGGGTTGTCGCGTAGTAGATCACGCTTGATATTATAGGTATTGACACGTAAAGAGTTTCAAACAAGTGGTTGCTTAAACGCGAAGCGTTTTCCATGATGAAAACAATTAGGAACGGGACAAGCCAGGTGAAGTAGTTGAAACCCCCTATCTTGTTGAAAACGAGTAAGCCTACTATCAGAGTGATGAAGTATTTTAAAAGCACTTTTCCATCATAAACCGGTTCTTTAAGAAAGTAAAGGTAAACCAGGAGAGTGTAAATCGCTAAGGGTATTATCCAGATCCATACCAGCCATGCAGGGACGGCGTTAACGTTGTACCATGTCGCATATAAAGGGATTGCGAACAGGCTTAGCTCCTGAGGGTATCTTGCAGCATGGAAGAAGAGTACTCTGTTAATAAACGCGTAAGGGTCAGCGAGCAGGAAAGGCGTGACAAATATTAAACCCACCCCGGCGGCCGTGGAAACCACGCGGAGTAATCCATTGAAATCACGGTTCTTAAGCTTAATCAGCAATGGGATAAGGATGAAGACGGCTAAAACCTGCTTTACAAGCGTTGCGAGGGTCAGGTAAACAGTGCTCCTAAGGAAATTCTTCCGGGTTAGCTCGACATATCCGAGCAGAAGGAATAGGGCTGCTATAAGGTCGAACTGGTAGCCGCTGATTATAATGTATCCCGCAATATTTACCAGCCAAAGCATGCCAGCCTTTCTCCCATATTGTTTTCTAAGGATAAAGTATATTGCGTTGAAGGATAGAATCAAGGGGAGTTTATCTATTAACCTTATTGCTTCAATGTTCCCGGTTAAACTCACAGCCACGTGGTGCGCGGAGACGAAAATAAGGACGGGTAAAGGCGGGTACGCGATTTTATCGTAAATGGATGAAGCATAGACGTATAGAAGCCTCCCAGAGGAAAAGTATGCGTACCATTCGAGAAAGTATCTCACATCGTAGTAATTCCAGCTGGAAATAGCCAGTAATACGCATATGACATTAGCAACCACTATTTCAACATGGTTTTTCAAAAACCCTGCCAGTCTATGACCCATCTCTACTCGTAACACCGTTTAATCTATAAAAACACAATGATATATTAACCTTCCCAGAGTGGTGTCGTGTTTGAACAGGGATGTGGTGTTTTTAAAAGCAGGAGGTAGTTTCATAACGTTCAAGGACAAGCCTGTATCCGTTAACTATGAAGCACTTAAAGCTTTAGCTGAAGCACTAAGGGCTACCCATAAAGAAGTAAGCATAGTCTTAGGCAACGGGGGAGGTAGTTTCGCACACCACGCAGTGTTGAAGCATGGATTAGAGAATCCTGTAAAGTTAATGGTTAAGTGCCAGCAGGCTACGAGGCTTTTGAACAGGCTGATAGTGGACTACTTATTGCTCAACGATATACCGGTTACAAGCCTGCAGACAAGCGCGGTCATAGGCTACGGGAAGGGCTCGCTTAGAGCTTTCACTCCACCATTGGTAAACCTAGTGGGCAACGGGGTTATCCCCGTGCTACACGGGGAGTGCATTCTTACGGAGAACGGATCTGTTGAAATCTTCTCAACCGAAAAAGTTTTCGAAGTCGTGGCCAATATTTTAAAGCCTTCAAGAATTCTTCTCCTAACGGACGTGGAAGGCGTGTACACTTGCGATCCCAAGAAGTGCTCAACTCCTGAACTAATAAAGCGTATCGACAGCAGTAATTTAAACGCCGTGCTGGAGTCACTGAAAAGCGATGTTTCAAGGGATGCTACCGGGGGCATGTACTCGAAAATCATGTCGATGAGCGAGCTCTCCAGGAAGACAGGTGCCAAGGTCATAGTTACCTCAGGGTTTAACCATGAGAATGTTGTGAACGCTATAAGGGGCGTGACTCCCGAGAGATCTACGGTTATTGAAATGCTTGAAGAACGCTAGCTTTAAAGGCTGAATGATCTTTGTTTAAACAATGTATATCGTGCACAAGCCCGTCAGCTTCTCAAAGTATACATCCCTTCCCCCGGGTAATTGAATATACGTCATGTCCTCTCCAATGACAATGTAGTCTGATAGGAAAGAGCCGGGGGTTAGAATAGTGATATAGTCCCCGTGAGGGGTGGCGGTAGCCTTCACTGTGAAATACCCTGTATTAACCTCGCTCTCCACATCACCCTTGCACTCTTCTTTTCGAAAACACTCAATTACCTGGTGTGAAACGTAAACAGCTCTCTTTCTTCCACGGTGGAGGGTTGACACGGAAACGTCTCCACAGCCCGTCAACGATATCATTCTTGGCCTAACTTCAAGCTCGTAGTTTCTAGCTTTCACATGGAAGTATTCAGGCGAGTACTCCCCTATTATGCATGCTTCCTTGTAGCGTAAAACCGTATGATGCAAGATTTAAATCCCTGTTAAGATTAAAATCTCTTCATTGATTAATAAGGATTGGTGAGATCATGGCTAAAAACCCGAGCGTGCTACTGGCTAGTGAGCTGGTTAAACACGGCTTCGTGCTTTTAGATGTTTACCATACCCGAGAAGGAGACTTGATCAGGGCGGTTGAGAAGATTACTGGTAAGGTTGTGCTGGTGAAGAGTAAAACACCGGTTTCATCCATTACCGGATTGAACGATATAGCCGCGCTCGTGAACGAGGTCTCGAAGCAGGCTAAGCAGTAGTCTCTAATAGAGCCTGACGCATGATTTAAACCTGTATTTCAACAGTTCTTCAACAATCTTCTTATCCCCTTTGACAACCTTGGCCTTGATGAAACCGTTTTCAAAACCCAAGTATTTCACCTTTACCTCCTCACCACTGACACACTCCTCCACCCCGATAATCTCGGGAGGCTCCTCAGCCGGGGGCTCAATCCCCATGGCTTTCATCCTCCAACACTTGTAGCCGTGTGAGAAAATGTTCGCCATGCAGGCGTAGGGGAGGAACAATAAGCCTTTCCTCAACGCATATTTCGCTATCTCTATCTTAATATCCCCAGTTCTAACATCGTATTGAACATTGTTCTCAAATTCTCTAGGGCTTCTCCCAGCTCTTTTCAACAACACGGTGGTGTCAACTCCGCACTCTTCAAGTTTTTCCAGTATCCTCCTAGTGATCCTCAGCGTCCCGGCGACAACTCCAACCGCACCGTGCTGAACAGCAGCATCTATCATATTCTTATACTCCCTCTCCGTAATACCGGGGATGATCGGCCTTAGGAAGAGGAAAGGCTTGAACCCGTGATTGCGGAGTATTTCAATGGTTTCAAATCTTTTATCAACGGGAGGGGCTCCCGGCTCCAACAACCTGTCTCTAGTCATTGTTGAAACACTGATTAGAGGAGAGAGGTAGGGGTCAATGGTTTTCAATCTTTCAACATCCCTATCTGTTAAGAACATTTTCGTGGAGAATTGGACCGGGTTCCCCAGATGTTTATTAATTGCTTCTATGTATTCAATCGTTTTCTCCTTCGTGATGGGGTGGAAGGGCTCTGTTACACTGCCTAGTGCTATGAACGTCCCGTTTGGGCCCGGGATGAAATACTTGTTCAAGCTTAAAGCGTAGACGAGCTGTATACCTGTTAAAGGATACTCGGTGATTTCAGCTTTAAAGCCCATATCGTAAATGTAGCAGTAGGCGCACTTGAAAGGACATCCTATTCCCGTGTGGACTGTTAACCCGCATGGACGGGGCGGACGCTTAGAGTGAGGGTCGCGTGAAGCCTTCTCAGCCTCTTCAACAGTCATTAACGATTTAATTTTCTCCCGTAGGTGTTTCTTGAATCCTTCAAGCTCGTGAAACCCGTTGTTCTTCATCTTTTTAACCACTTTGTTCCAATAATAAATTGTGAGAAACAGGTTTTAGAAATGATTTACTTAGCTTGTGACGGAGATGACTTATTCTGCTGGCTTGTCGAAGAGTTTCTGAGGGAGGCGGGAGCAAGCTTCGAGAAAGTTGGGCTGGAGAAGCTTGCCTCGGGGGGTGATATTCTCGAAGACAACACTACAATATACGCGGGAGGTTTAACCGAGGTTTTCCTAAGCTTTCTCAAAGCATACTCCAACACTGTTTCTGGCAGGCTAGTTGTATTTGTTAAGCCCGTGGAGAATTACCCCTATCACCTTTCCAGCCAGGTCAAGAGGTATCTCTTAAACATTCACAAGAAGAAATTACCTGTCTTATTCGTTGAAACCACGCCTGTTGAACATCAGGTTAACTCTTCCCTTTACCCGGAGTTTGAGCACGTTCTCATTCCTATATTCAACGTGGAACATATATTCGTGCGCGACACTCTCCCGAGGGATGGCGCCATAGTTACCAGGTTTGATAAGTGCAGGGTTTTAGAGGACTTAATATTGGAGTTAGGGAAAATAGGCTTTACCTCCCTGCTAATAAATGTGAACGCGCCCGACAAGCCCTGTTTCAACCCGTTCATCATAGATGTTTTCACCGAGAACCCTGTGAGCCTGTTGGAAAAGTCTATAATGGGGATCATAGGGGTTAACGACACGCTATCTAATATTGTCTTCCAAATGATGATAACCGATTCAAGGCCGGTCATAGCTTGTGGTCAGTCAGCGAAGAATACTCGATATGATCAAACAGGGTTGGTGGTGAAAGTTGATCAATGCAATGCTTTAGACCTCGCGAACGCGGTGGTGAATGTTTTCAATAGTCTCGAGTCAATGAGGAAAAAGGGTACAGCCAGGTTCGTGGACGCGTATTTTGAAAAGGGTGTTGAAAGAATTAAATCCTTCCTGGCCTAGGCAAGGATTGCAAACTACTTGTTTAATGCTTGCTTCTTAACACGTATCCACGTTGTCTCAGGCCCCTTGTCGGATAAGGTTACACCGAGCCTCCCTAGTTCGCTCCTAATCATGTCCGCTAGGTCGTACATCTTCCTGTTTCTCAACTCCTTTCTAACGTCAACGAGGATTTTAATGTAGGAGTCTACATCCTCTTCAACGAGAGCCTCCGGGGGAGTCTCAAGCACGCCGAAAACGTTGTCAAACTCCCGCAAGATCCTGAATGCAGTGTTGACAAGGATGTATTTTGGATTATGCTGTATGTCCCTGAAGACTATTGTGGTAAACTCGTTAAGAGATGCCACGGCTTCCGGCGTGTTGAAATCTTCGCTTAAAGCCGCGTGGAAGCTATAGTGGGTTTTCAAGAGGCTTCTAAGTATCTTCAAGTCTTCATCAGATGCTTTGTGAGGCTCCACAGCCTCCTTCCCCAGTTTTTGAAGAAGGCTTGAGACCTGGTTCAACCTTTTCAACTGCTCGCTAGCAATCTCTAAGGATTCCTCGGAGAACGATACAGGCTTCCTGTAGTGGCTCATCAAATACCAGTAGCGAAGAGTCCTGCCTCCCCACTTCTTTACAACCTCTTTAATAGGTACAATGTTTTTCAAGCTCTTGCTCATCTTGTCGGCTCCAACCATGAGCATTCCAACATGCATCCAAACAGACACCCACGGCTTACTCCCTAGCGCTGACTCGCTCTGGGCCCTCTCGTTCTCATGATGTGGGAAAATGAGGTCGGTTCCACCTCCATGAATATCGAATCTTTCACCGAGATACCTGGTGCTCATGACGCTGCACTCGATATGCCATCCAGGCCTCCCCTTGCCCCACGGGCTTTCCCAGAAGGGTTCACCCGGCTTAGCGGCCTTCCAAAGAGCGAAATCATACGGGTTCTTCTTCTCAGACAGGAAATCGGGTTCCTGGCTCCATGCCTCCTTTACCAGTCTTCCCGATAAGCGCCCATAATCCTCGTAAGTGTTTACGTCGAAGTACACGCTCCCGCTGGGTGTAACGTACGCATGCCCTCGCTCTATAAGCCTCTGGATGAACTCAATGATCTCGTCAATGTGTTGTGTAACCCTTGGGTGATGGTCTACTTGGACGTTGAGGCTGTTCAAAGCTTCCAAGTACTCTTTAGTATATGTCTCAACGATCTCCGTCCAATCACGGTTTTCATCCCTCGCCCGGTTGATAATCTTGTCATCGATATCGGTAATGTTCATGACGTGGATGACGTGGTATCCCCGCGAGTTTAAGTATCTTTTGAAAACATCGTACATGACGTATGCTCTTCCATGCCCTACATGGGTTGAATCATAAACTGTTGGTCCGCACACGTACATTTTCAGTAATCCTGGCTCAACCGGCTGAATCCTTTCCATGGTCTTAGTAAGGGTGTTATAGATTTTCAACTCGGGCAGCATAATCAGGATTCACCATAATACTTGTTGAAAACCTCCATTAAGACTTGGGCAGTTTTCGAGAACTTATCAGCAAGCTCCGCCGTGGTCAAGAACACGGCGTTAGGGTCTTTCCCGTGGAGTACGTTGCTAACCACTACAACACACCCTGTTTCCCACCCTCTCATCCATCCGAGGGTGAAGAGACCGGCTGCCTCCATCTCTACTGCGAGAGCACCATACCTGCTCAACCTGGAAGCCATTTCAGGGCTTTCAGCGTAGAAAGCATCGCTTGTGAACAAGGGGCCTTTCTTAAAAGGAAGCCCTGACCCCTCCAACTCCCTGATAATCCGGTATGTTAGCACGGGGTCCGGGGATGATGCTCCACAGTAACCCGGCATGTACTGGGCTAGGCCGCATCCCCCGTTAACATACATTGCCCCGGTTGCAACCACTACATCCCCTATTCTAACGTTTTCATGCAAACCCCCTGCTGTGCCTAGCCTGATTATTCTTTTAGCCCCGAGTAGACCTAGTTCTTCAAATACTATGTTGGCGCTGGGACACCCCATTCCATGCGTTGCAATGGTTACTTTGGCATTCTTGTAGTGACCGGTTACAACGATCAATCCTCTATGCTTGTTGACAACCTTGGGGTCCTCTAACAATGTTGCGAGAAGCTCAACCCTTCCCGGGTCTCCCACAGCTATGACGTTTTTACTGATATCCCCTGGTTTAGCATTAACTATGTGGGGGAGGCTCATTTTTCTCACCTTTTACGTGTCTTCCTTCTTCTACTCTTCTTCTTTCTACGCTTTTTAACACCGCTTAAGGCTTTACTCTTCCTCATCCTAGTCGAGCTTCTCCTTTTCCTCCTGGTTTTAACAGATTCTTTCACAGGTGGTAGGACGATTTCGTTTGGAAACATCGGCCTCCAATCCTCGGATGTCTCCACCACTATGAAATCGTAGCTCATAGTTGCCGGGATTGAGACGAATCCATCATATACGAAAACCTCGCCGGGAGGCTTGTACTCATGAACCAGTACAGGCCTCCCCTCCTGGTCCAACTTATACAGCCTGACGGCTTTCAACGTGGTTGGCTTAGGAGATATTATTGTCTCAGATGAAGCCGTCTCACCCTCCCCAAGGGTTAGTAACAGCCCGGGTGATTCCACGGTTACGAACAAGTAGTTGTTCTCTGGTCTATGCTTGACTATAGTGTTCTGGGCTACTTCAAGCATCCTATCCATTATGTTTGAGCTGCTGACCTCCTGCTCTACTTCAAACCAGTCCTCGTTAACGAGATTGTAAACTCTCAGCTTTAAAAAATCATCCCCCGTTTCAACAGGGTTTAACTGGTTGAGCTTGACGATAAATTTCAAAGCAAGACACCCTTAAATCTTGCGGGCTGGGTTTAACAAGTTTTATGAGATTAAAAGTTATTAAGTATATAACGTGGTGTTGAAATGTCTGCCAACATACGCCTCGTAACTGTTAAAATACCTGAGGGAACGAACGTTATAATCGGCAGAAGCCACTTCATTAAGACTGTCGAAGACATTTACGAGGCCTTGGTAACCTCGGTTCCGGGAATAAGGTTCGGGGTAGCTTTCAACGAGGCAAGCGGTAAGAGACTCATAAGATACGAAGGCAACGATCCCGAGCTCGTTAACCAGGCTATTGAAACCTCTAAAGCTATTGGAGCGGGACACACTTTTACCCTGTTTATTAGAAACGCGTACCCTATAAACGTTCTCAACCAGTTGAAAAACATTCAGGAGATTGTGCAACTCTACGTTGCCACGGCTAACCCTGTCCAGGTAATAGTCATGGATACCGATCAGGGGAGTGCTATAATAGGCGTGGTTGACGGGTATTCCCCGCTGGGTGTTGAAAGCGAGGAGGATAAAAAAGAGCGTCACAGCTTCCTTAGGAAGATTGGCTATAAAAAATAGTTTTTAAACACCCTGCTTTTCCAATCCGCAACGGGTTACGTTATCCTCGAGAATATTCTCTATCCTCTCCCATTCTTTCTCAACGTATTCCTTGAGGTAAGCTACTGATTTATCATTGGTTTTAATGAGGTAGAAGAGGTAGCGGGATTCAATAAGTATTGCGA
>NZ_DBOUKL010000018.1:0-4887 GCF_059755995.1 Thermosphaera sp.
TTTCAAGGGAGTGTTGAGGGATTGTAAAGGCTTGTCCGTGAACGATAAGGTCATTGTAGGGGTTTCCAAGCCCTCGTGGAGTGAGGGTGAGCTTGTTGAGCTTACCCGAGAGTTCAAAATGCTCGGAGATTTTGTCTCTCTCATCCACGGAAACCCTAGAATAGTTTTCTCCGAATACATCAGGGATAGGGTGTTGAAGAACAAGCTTTCCGCCATAGCTTTATCCAAGCTCATAGGCTCCGGGCTCGGGGTGAAGTTCAGGAGCAGCGCGAGGTTCGCGGACCCGAGGGATGTTGAGGCTGAAATAGACGCGTTGTTGGAGGAGTATAAGAGGTTGATGGAGACGGCGAAGAGTGTTGGAAACCCGTGCAGGCTGAGAACCGGGGAGTTCATAGGATTAATCTCGGTAACAAGTATTGCGAAGAAAATCCTAGACCATGAGAGACGGGCAGTGACTCCAACCGTGCCAGGGCATCATGAATTGAAAAACCTAGGATTTGGTGACGAGCTAGACCTGGTTGAAAACCTTGCTGGAAAAGGCTGTAGTTTAAGCCTTGTAGGGGGTAGTTTGAGAGAGTGGATTATCAGGAAAATATCTGAGACAAAGAGGTTTAGAATCCTACACTACTCGCCTGTTAAAGGAGTCAGGGAGCTCACCCCAGGGTTTCTCGAGCATTACAAACTTGTTCAAGGAAGGGCTTGCCTTGTTTTAGAAAGGGTTTTCACTAGTGAGGGGGTTTACGACGGGTTAGGCATTGAAAAACTCCCCGGTGACAGAGACTTGTTAATTATCAAGGAAGGCTCCTACGTGATAAGCCATAACTATTTCAGGAATGGGAACTGGCTGGGCAGCTACATAAACATTAACACGCCGCCGGAACTCGCGCCAGGAATAGTGAAATACCATGATCTCGTGGTCGACGTCGTGGTGAAGCCTGGTGAAAACCCTGTGGTGATAGATTTGGAGCAGCTTTCATTTTTAAAAACGAGGGAGGTTGTGAGCGAACACCTTTATGTTTTGGCTGAAAGAGTTGCCGACATGGTTATTAAGAATCCTGAAGCCTATGTCTGTGAAAATTATAGAGAGCCTGAAAAATGCCTAGCAACGGACTCTTCTAACACCTGAAAAAATCAACCCTCTTAGTATCGGAAGCCATAAATTCGGGAAACAAGAACTTACTCAGTGGGAGCTGGTTTTCATGAAGACCCTGCACATCGTTGCTGTTTTAATTCTCATTACCTTAGTTGCAAGCATCCTGTGCTTCCACCTTAAAGATTTTGTCCAGGAGTCTGGGGAAGTAGAGATCCTCGCTAAAGAAGCTTACATTTCCTGCGGCGACTTGTACATTAAAGCAGTGTTTAGAAGTAGAAGCGGTAGCTCCATCTTGATTGATGAAGTACTTGTGGAAGGGGTTAGAGTCTCCATTAATGGAGGAATAGGCTTTAATGGAACCGCATATGTGAGAGTCGAGACAGAAAATTTAGAAGCCCAGGATATGGTTGCTTTAAACATCATCATCTATAATGCTTCTTCCAAGCAGGGAGAAAGTATTCCGGTTTACATCAAGGCTGGGGACGCTCTCCAATACAAGCTCAATGTAACAGTCACTAGGGCGTTTTGCTATGAGAACTTTGATATCAATATTTATGAGGTGTACTACTCAGGAGTATTCAACATTGTGTTAAGAATAAGGAACATTGGGGATAACCCCGCCACCATAGACCAGGCATTTATCGATGGAAAAACCCTCAGCAAGGCTAATGCAAACTCGAATCTTCCACTACCTCTAACTTTAAGACCGGGTGAGGAGAAAACGGTTACGATATGGTTAACAACGGGGTATACGCATGGGCAAGTTATAGAGCTAAGGCTACACACTATGGGTGGTAATGAATACTCTAAACTTATAACCCTGCCGTGAGATATTCGATGATAATCCCTCGCTTACCTCCTCTCACTATTAAAGATGAGATTAAGGATGCGGGATAGGATCTGATAATTCGAAGCATACTCAAGGATTCCAAGTAAGGGTTCTTAGCTATATGTGTGAAGTGCGGGGGGTGGGATTTGAACCCACGCAGGCCTACGCCATCGGGTCCTGAGCCCGACCCCTTTGACCAAGCTCGGGCACCCCCGCACTATTAATGTGTTTAATAAGTTTGGGCTATAAAAAACATTGATATTTGAGGTTTACCTACTTCTTGAATAATATCCTGCTCAATCCTAATCCTATGGCTAGGAATAAGGTTGCGACTACTCCCGTGACAATGTAATCTGTCTGCGAGATAATTTTTTCACTAGTGTATGTGGAAGTGTAGGTTGTCGTCGTTACTGATTCCAAGATCTGCGTGGTTGTTAACATGGTTGAATGCGTAACGGTTTCCGTCCTAGTCGTGGTCACCGTTACAGAGGTCGTTACGGGAGACGTAACTGTTTGAGTAGCAGTCGTCGTCTCAGTCACCCTTTCAGTAACTCTCTCGGTAACGGTTGTCGTCACCTGTTGCGTGTTTAGATCTATCCAAATAGGGTTGTTAATCGCCCTGTTATTCTGCATGTCGTAGGCGATTAAAACTATATACCCGTTCTCAGTCCCGTTAGTCGCCAGGGATGCTGGAACAGTTATTTCCAGAGTCTTGGACGTCGCTGACCCTAGAGGGATGGTTTGGATAATCCTGCCTCCTTTACCATATACTTCAACTTTGCTTAACCCAAGTACTGAGAAGAGTTTAACCCTTAGCGTTACGTTCTCGGAGAGGGATGCTACGCCGACAGTGGTGCCCGGTAACGGGTCGGAGAACAGGAAGGGGCCGTAAGATATGAATGTCCTCCCATACTTTTCAGCCAGGGCCAGCGAGACAGGGTTGGGGCCGTTGGGTAGGTAGGCGACAACCCTGGGCTTCCCGGTGTATGTCTGCATGATAACGTCGTGGACATCGCTACCCGCTGTCAAGTATTTCCTTATATTTAAATCCCATAGCGAGAACATTTTCGTCAAAGTCCTCTGGCTGTTAGTGCCCCATGGACCCAGCTCCGCAGCATCCCAGTCCTCGTAATACCCTCCAGGAATGTTGTTCATCTCCTGAGCTATGAACAACCCGCCAATCCATGGGTGATTAGCCCTGACCATTATCGCTCCAGCCGCCCTGGCAGCTGTTATGATCTCCCTCATGGTTCCCCTGTAAACAAGCTTTGAAGGATCAACCACAGGGTAGACGTTAAAGTGGGCCCAGTCAGGGGAGATTTCCACTCCGCAAACGAACGGCACGCTACGAGCCTGCGTTATTGCCTGGATCACGGGGCAGTTTCCAACGTAGTCGTGGTCGCTGACGAAAACAATATCCAGTCCTGATGCAAGCTGGGCTGCCACGAGCAGGTCAGGAGGCGTCCTGCCATCCATCCAGTCGGAGTGGTGGTGGAGGTCTACCATGTACCATCCTTCATCAAAGGGTTTGATGAGGATCTCGACAGTTACATTAACATTAACAACTTGCTCACTAGCCACCGATACGTTAATGGTTTTAGCAGTGCTTATGAATCCCGCGCCCTTATCGATCGTTAAGTTATAGGTGCCTGGGGCTAAATCGATCACTGCCTTTCCAACATCGTAAACATCAGTGTACACAGTCGTGACGGCTAAGTACATGACAGGGGGCACGTATCCCCCGCTGACAATTATTCTCGCATCAGTCGGGGCCCCGGTGTCATTCCTAAACACTGTTAACACTACCCTGCCAGGGGGAACCACGTCGGTGAAGTTTAATTCGAAATCGTCGCCTGGCGCAACTGTGAGATTCTGCCTCGTGCTGGGAGCGTGTGCCTTAGCAAGCGCGAAAACACTGTAGGATCCTGGAGCTGGAAGGCTTAAAGTGTATGAACCGTTTTTCACAAGCCCCCAGCAATATGGTCTGCCGTTGGATTCGACCATTACCACTCCTTTAGCCAACGCTTCACCCTTACTTGTCCTGGCCTCTCCATGGATTGATGCTAGTCCTCCCTCCCTAATGGTTTGAACTGTTTCCGCTATCTTACATAAGTCCCCTTCAGGATACGCTATCAAGTATGCTTCGAACACTCGTGACTCGCCCGGGTTCAGTGTGACCTGGTAGAAGGTGTCTGCGAAACTGCTGTGGAGAGCTATATGGGTGTAGCCTGGCGAGTACAGGCCCAGAGCGTAATCCTCATGGTATGCTGCAACCCAGTCCTCAGTTATCCCGTAGCCTGCTTTAGGAGATGTTGTGATCCTGCCTGTTCCAAAACCAGGTGCGTAAGCCCACCCCCTCTTCAGCGAGACGGCTGGACCCATTATATGGTTGGAGTATGATACCGTGTCATTGTTCGTCACAGTTATGACTGTTCTCAGATACGGCTTGCCCGCTTCGAGAATGTAGGTGTAGTTTACGGCTAAACCCTTCCACTGCCCCAGGGCAGTAATAACAGCCCTTGTGGAAGAATTCTCCACTATCTGGAAGCTAGTTATAGTTGCCCAGTTCCCCCAGTCGTTCAAGGGGAGGCTGAACTGTGCTAAGACATCTGAAGAACCGGGGGCTACTGGGGCAAGGTCTACGATGTGACCGGGCGGAATCCCCCATGGCGGGGTTGTTGAAATACCGAATGCTACAGCGATATACTCGTTCATTACGGTGATGTCTTCAGGACCCTTCGCCTCTCCCTCCATTATGGGAGTGGGGCCTTTGATTACGATGACTCCGGTGTGAGTTCCTTGAAGGGTTTGGAGTGATCCAGCGAATCCTAGCACAATAGGTGCTGTCAACAATAATAACAGGAAGATCCTGGTTGAAGACATTCAACCACCTTGAGAAAAATTTCTTGTTTCGAGAATAAAAATGTTGAAACAAGGAGTGGCGGGGGCGGCGGCGGAGGGGGGG
>NZ_DBOUKL010000019.1:0-5734 GCF_059755995.1 Thermosphaera sp.
CCTGCTATTATGATTTGGAATCTCATAGCCAGCCCGGCAACCCTTGTGCAGGCACTCCAGGTTGGGAGTATGGCGATGATCGCCTACCCGGTGCTGATGCTGAGTGTGGAGGCTCATGGTCACTCCTTAACTGTTACCCTTCCAGTTAAAACCACCGTATTAACTCGTTCAATTCTAGTGGTAGGTCTAATAGAATACTTAGCGATTTACACAGCTCTACTAGGGTATGCTGCCGCGATCAACGTCCTCACGGTTTCCACCATACTGGAGTCATGGTTTACGATACCCTTGGTTGCAAGCCTGATCATGCTGGAGATATGGATTTTGTTCAAACTAGAGGGAGAGAATTTGTTCACAGGCACATTCTACATGAAAATATCGAAAACAATAATCGCCTACTTAATTCTGTCAATAGCGGTTGTGGTGCCAGTTTGGGCATCATATTATTACGCCTTACTTTTCATGAGCGAGGCAGATAAGGTTCTAATCCCCTCTATTATATCGCTTCTAATCCTCTTCGTCTCCGCTAGGCTCTTCGTCAAAATACGGTAGATCTCTCGACGAATTTTAGAAAACCTTGGTTAGTCGAATGCCCTTTTCTCGTAACAGCCTGGTTGAGTATGAAAAGATGCCCTATTTTCTACTCCGAAAAGATTGTGGAGAAAGGAAAAACATATTAGATTAATGTTTTCACTCAATTCTTTCTATTCTTATAGCGCCAACAGGGCAAACATCTGCCCCGCTCTTAGCACACTCGTATAATTCCTCGGGTATTTCCCCTATTGATATATCCCTTGTTGTTTGAACACTATATTTTGCAACAACCCGGTTCTTCCCAGTATCCTCTCCTAGTTCAAATATTTCGGGACACGCTGCAGGCGCTGCACCGCAGCCCAAGCAGTTGACCCTGTCCACTATTACCCTGTATTTTGCCATTCTAACACCATGATTTTAATGTTGAATCAATGGTAATAAAGTTTTCTAAGATGAGCTAGTCTTTTAAAGCATTATTGAAGAAATGATCAACATCTGGTTTCATACGGTTACTCCTTTAAAATAAAATCAACTATGGGTTGAAGCATACTATGCTCCCTAGGCTTCAACAATATTGGTGTATCAATGGTTTTTTCTGGCTTGAATTTAGGAAGTAGTCTAGAGGTAACCAGGTACGCGGGATTATCGAGATTCTTAGCTATATGTTGCAAAATATTTTTCGTTGTACTAGTATCGTAAAGAAAAGCTTTACCAGGCGCAACAATGATGATTTGATCAACGTTCTCTATAAGCCCTATGCTGGGAAGTAATGCGTCGTTAAAACTTTCCAGCAATATAACATCATACTTTTCTAGCAGAGAGTTCAGTGCTGAGGCCACGATTTGGTCGATTCTCTTGCTCACTAACATCTCGCTGACTTCTTTCAGACTTCTCGCCGTTGGTTGCAACTTCTTCTTAAGTAATTCCAGGACTCTACGTGCTTCTGTAACAGTCTTCTCAACGTTTTCTTGAATAATATAATGTTCTATCTGAGTATAAGGATAGTGCGATATTCTTGCCATAACTAGTTGTGGTAGGAATAGCGCTGAATCCTCCAAGTATTTTTCCATGTTAAAACCGTAGTTAGAAGGGTCTAATGGGGCAACAGCCAGCGCGACCGGGTTTAAAAGCGCTGGGGATTCACCGGTTTCTCTAAAATATGCGTAGGCATCATTCCCTACGAGCAGTTTCAACCTGACAGAGTGCTTAACCGTCATAGCGCTGTACCAAATGTTGTGGGCTGCCACGGGCTTGTAGGGTACTGCTTTAGCACCGGTGGCTGTGAGTGTTTTGAAAAGACTCAGTGTGAACCAGGTTTTGCCGGAGTCGAATGGGAGTAGACCGCTTACCAAGATAGTTTTCTTCAAGATAACACCCTTGAATCTAAGTTAGATCATAAAGTTCTTTGTTCAATAGTTTAACAAGAGCCATGATGGTTGCTGTATAGCTTAGAACATATCTTTCAAGCTTTCCTCTAGTCAGAAAACCTATAAATCCTTGCTTCTCGCCAATTCTTTCAACCCCGGTCAAATGCTCAACAGCCTCCTCCAGCTCACTGTATTTGCCCTCAACAATTGCTTCATACACCGCTCTAGGGATAGGGAACGAGGGTGAGAGGCCATACGAGTGCAAACCATTCTTCCCAATTATGTAGGATACTTCCACGTCAAACGGTTCATTATTGAGTAAGTAGAATCCTGCCTCTACTCCAACACCGTAATCACACTCGGGGTCTAAGCTACCCCTCGCCCGCTCCATAGCACCCTCAAGTATTTCGTGTAAACCTATGGGCTGGTCCCCGACAGTGGTTGAAACTTTTTTGGAACGAACCTCTGCTACGGTGAAAAACCGTTCAAAAGCTAACCTGACTCCTTTCACTTTAACAGGGTTTCCTGAGCCGATGCATATGGTTACCTCCATGCTAGCAACCCTTGAAAAGCTATTTAGTTTCACAGCGAAAATTATTCTTGAGGGGTTTTATGAGGGTTTTTGTTGGAACTAGTGGGTGGCTTTATGATTGGAATGAGGAAGCAACCCTCGACTGGTATGTCGAGTTTAGCGGGCTGAATGCTGTCGAGTTAAACGCTAGCTTCTACAGGTTTCCCTTTCCCAACCAGGTAAAAGCATGGAGCAGGAAGTCTAAGCACCTGAGATGGTCTGTGAAAACCCATAGAAGCATTACCCACTTGAGGAAGCTTAAGCTCGATGCCTTGAATACTTGGGTGAAATTCAAAGAGCTTTTCAAACCCTTGGATGATAAAGTAGATTTCTACCTGTTCCAACTCTCCCCGAATTTCTCATGCAAGGATGAGAATTTATCAAGCATAGAGAGGTTTTTCTCGTCAACATCTCTGGGAAGAAGGTTTGCCATCGAATTCAGGCATTCGTCATGTTTCACCGAGAGCGTTGCAAAATGGGGGGAGAAGCTTGGCATCACCCTTGTTTCCATAGATGCTCCAATAGCCCGGTGGATTGTGGCATCGAATAGTGTGGTTTACATGCGGCTACACGGGTCCACGGACTGGTACGGTTACGAGTACTCAAGAGAGGAGCTTGCTGAAATAGGCAGGCGAATTATCGAGCTCGGGCCTGAAACTGTTTACGTGTTTTTCAACAACGATCACTGGATGCTTGAGAACGCGAGGCTGATGAAAAACATACTTGAACGTAAGTAGAGGATTACGCCTCGTTAATGCAATAGGTTTTCTCGAAGCCGGAGCCCTCGCTGACTCTATAATATTTCTTGAACAATGGCCCAGCCTCGCCGAGTATTTGGCTCAAGTGTTTGAGACTATCTATGAGCGTGGTAACAGCCTCCTTAACCAGTTTTTTCCTAGGGATAAGGAAGTCATACTCCTCCCATGTTAACGGAATAAAGTCGAGGTCCAGTAATTCTGCTACGTATCCCACGGCTAAGCCAGCGTCAGCCCTTCCCTGCCTGATAGCTGTTGCTACCGCTGTATGTGTCTTAACTTCATAGGTGTATCCGTTAACCATTCTGCCGAGCTTGCCAAGGTCCAGCCCCTTCTCACTAGCGATCCGCTTTAACGCCATGTCGAGGAATACACGTATACCAGAACCTTTGCTCCTATTCACTATTCTAACATCGCTTCTCAGGAAATCCTCTAAAGTGGTAATATTCTTAGGGTTTCCTTTCTCCACCACTATTCCTATAAGCCTGTCATACCCTCTGATCAAGACAGCTTTATCTTCAAGCCCATACTTCTTGATGAATGGAGTATTGTAGCATCCGGTTTCTTCATCCAACAAGTGAGTAGGGGCTACATCAGCCTCGCCTCTCGCCACAGCTTTCCAGCCGCCAGTGCTACCTACGTTTAGAATCCTGGAAGCGCTAATAAAACCCCTGAGCCTCAGTATCTCCGTCAACAATGGATCATTACTTCCTATCACGTTTAACCTGGTTTTCCCAGGTAGGTCGTGGAAGAGGTAAACCCTTACTCGTTCACCCTCCATGACAACGTCCACGTTTTCACCTATCTCGAGGAACCCGTCGCTCAGGATTAGTGGTGAGATAGCGCCACTGCTCATGGAGACAGGGTAAGCGGCATAGCCGTTTTCAGATTCAACCAGCATAACAGGTATTAGCCATGTTTTACCAACCTGCTTCCTCAATTGAACAGGCATTAAGGCGTCGACATCCTTAACATCGTACAGCGCCCCTGTGTAGAAGCTTACAATCCTGCTGACAACTCTCACGAGGATCATGTAGCATGAGAGCGGGAAACCTGGCAGACCGATCAAGATCTTCCCATTGCTCGTCGCAATCACCGTAGGCTTACCCGGCTTCGTCCTCAACCCGTGGACGATTATTTCCCCTAGTTCGTTGAACACTCTGTAAACCAGGTCCGAGACCCCTGCACTGGTTCCACCGCTTGTGAACACCATGTCATAGTTTCTCAAAGCATTCTGAATCGTATCATTTATCACATCATAATCGTCGGGAAGAAGCCCTCCGTACTCGGCTTCAACACCCCGCTCTCTAAGATAAGATGTTATCAACGCACCGTTCACGTCGTATACTTTGCCGGTCTCCAACACGGTACCTGGTTCGACAACTTCTTCACCCGTTGAAAACACTATCGCCTTAGGTTTCTTGTAGACTTCAACCTCTTTTACCCCTAACCCTGCGAGCAAGCCCAGGTGACTGTGTCTAAGCAATGTCCCTTTGAAAAGAACCAGGTCCCCTGAAGATATATCGCTACCAGCTGTCGAAATATTATCTCCGGGAGGAGTTGTTCTGAAGACCTTTAAAACCTCTTCATCTCTTTCAACATACTCCTCCATGACCACGCTATCGTAGCCTCTCGGGATCATTGCCCCGGTGGCAACCTCTACGGCGTCTTTAACGCCGGCTTCTAAAGTAGGTTTCTCACCCGGCTTCACACGACCCTTGACCTTAAGGTATACTGGTGATAGCTCATCGCTCCACTCCACGTCTACGCTTCTAACAGCATAGCCATCCACTTCGCTCCTGTCGAATGGAGGGTGATCTATTGGCGAGTAGACATCACTGGCTAAAACCCGGTAAAGGGCACTGATCAACGGAACCTTCTCAACCCCAGAGGGGTGCGGCCTCACTCTCTCGAGCACTAGTTTAACAGCCTCATCGGGATCCACAAGGGCGTGAAATATTTTCCTACTCATAACTAACTCCTTTTAAACAGCCATGTAATTAATGGATTTGATAAGGTTAAATCTTTATAAGAGGGTTGAAATGCGCGTCGAGGAATTAATAAGCAAAGGGTTGCCGGAGAGCTATGTAAGGGTGCTGGAGGCGGAAGGTATTACAACGCTGAACCCTGTTCAGGCAGACGCTGTTAACAAGGGTGTGTTAGAAGGCAGAAACCTGGTGGTTTCAACTCCCACGGCTAGTGGTAAGACGTTAATTGCGGAAATGCTCCTGGTTAAGACTGTTGTGAACGAGGGGATAGGGGTTTATCTTACCCCGTTGAAAGCACTCGCAAGCGAGAAGCATGGAGAGTTCAACCGTCTCTCCAGGATTGGGCTTAAAGCAGGCATCACAACCGGTGATTACGATAATCCAGCTGAAGAGCTAGGGGACTACGACATCATCGTAGCTACTTATGAAAGATTTGACAGTCTTTTAAGACTTAAACCCAGCTGGATTAGCAGGGTTAAAGCAATAGTTATCGATGAAATGCATACTATAGGGGATCCC
>NZ_DBOUKL010000002.1:0-17029 GCF_059755995.1 Thermosphaera sp.
GTTCAATTCCCCCCCGCGGGATCCATTAAAAAGCTTTCTCACATACTATCCAAATCGATCTTTGCTCATTGAAAACCCTGAGCTCAAGGACTTGGAATGGGCCCGCGGGGACTTGAACCCCGGGCCTCCGCCTCTCCCAGGATGGCTTGTAAGGGCGGCGTCCTAACCAGGCTAGACGACGGGCCCTTTAAACAAGTATTACTTTTCACCGGGAATTAAAAATTTTCCACCATGTTTAAAAACCCCTCCCCTCATACTGGTGGTTTGAGAGTGGTATTTTGAAGCCTGAAACTCAGAGCATTATTCTATTCCTTTTAGGGATACTCCTTATCGGTCTAGGGGTTGCGCTGGCTCTCGTTCAGCTCTACACCTACGTGCCTAGAATTGTCTAAGGAGGGCCCGAGGAGGCTTTATCAGGAATCCTGTACGAGCTTCTGGGCCTGGTTGCTAAGTTAGGATTCATAGGATTGGTGATCTACGGGGGCTCTGTCTTGCTGAGAAATGGGGTTCACATGCTCCTGGAGCTACGTAGAATTGAGAAAGGTGTTCCGCAACGTTCGGAGTCTTCAAAGCAGGGTTAATAATCCTATTGTTTTTCACCTTGATCGTCTTGATGTCTCCGCTCGCGATTTTCGTCACCGATATTTCAGCCTCAAACGGGGAGATAATCGGGTTGGAGCCTATTAGAGATGGTGAGTACTGCGGTGTAAGAGTCTCCTACGAGGGGAACGTTAAGCTGGTTGGATTCACATTGTGGATGGGTCAGTCGGAAGTAGTGATTGGAGACCTGGAGAAGGGTTCTGTGCGGGAACGCCCCGTGGACTGCGACGTGATGAGCGAGCCAATCAGGATCTCTTTCACCGTAGCGGGGCTGTACCCTTTTGAGATAAGATTAAACACTACAGGTGGGCAGCCATGAGTGATTCTTTGAAAGACACTGCGATGAGGGTTTCGAAAGAGCTAGCGTACGGGGCTGTTCAATACGTGTTATACCTAGTGTTAATCCCTATGTTGATGAGTAACTTTGGACTACCCGTAGGCCTAGGGCCCTCCTGGCTGGCAGTATATTTCGCCATCGTGATCGCTCTCTCAGCCATAAATGCGGTAGTAGCTTCAAGCCCTGTCTCAATCGGGTTCAAAATACTTAGAAGCTTAGTGATAATCTACGTGTTCCTCGTAGCTACTAACTACGGTGTTGCCGAGATCTCAATGGATAATGTGATTGTGAGTGCTAACTTTTCAATTATTATATATACTTTAGCATCATTCCTTGCCATATACTCGGCAATATCCTCGCTGGACGAGATGCTGGGGATTATCGAAAAATTTAAATAGAAAAGTAAAGATTTATATATAACCAATGTGGAGAGGTTGGTGGAGATGGCTGAGAAAACTGTAGACGAATTGTTGAAAAAATATTTCAAGATAAGCGCGCCGAGAATTATCATAGGTATACTGATGCTTCTCTTCGGCATAGTCATATGGATATGGCCCGACCTCGTAGCTTTACTAATAGCGATATATTTGATAATAAACGGGGTACTAGTTCTGATCGATGAATTGTTGAAGGGCAGAGTCTTCAAATCTTAGAAAGAATCAATCCATTTTTCCCCAATCTTCTCCACCTAAAAACGTGTAGCAATTTACGTTAAAAATTCGAAGCTTTTTTCCTACCTTCCACCCGGCTTCGGGAACAGGAGTATCTCGTGAACCTTCACATATAATCCAAGGTAGACATATCCTCTCTCGCAAATTCGGTATCGCTTGACCCGTTCATCAGGTTCTCGACGTATAAGCCCGTTCGCCTCTAATAGCTTTAAGATCCTGTTGCATCTGTCCACTGGCAGGTTAGCGCTCAAGCATAGGGCTGTCTTACACATCTCACCATTCCTGCTTAAAACGGTTAAAATATCGTATACGATGTCGTGAACACACCTGTTTCTCCTCGTGATGGCCAAAAAGCCTCCACTCTTCCCCGCTTGTTTAAACGTTGCAATCCAAGGCGATGCTCAGCTTATCGGTTTTTCTCAACTCCCCTACCCGGGATTTATCGCTCAGCTCGGCTTTCACAACATACACTAGCACTCCAACCGTGGCCGAATCCTCTACAACAGCCTCCTCAGCTTCCAAGTAATCCACCTCTGCACCTCTGCCAATCCTCACCTGCTTGCCCACCACTCTGTCAACCGAAGCGTTTCTCGCAACCACCACGTTGCAGCCTACCATTAAGCCGTGAACCTCGGATTTCCTGCCAACCTCTACCTCTCGACCCTTGAAGCTACCGCCTCTCGCCATCCCATATATCTCAAGCCGATTTGCGCGAGCCTCGCCGGCTTTCAAAGAGCCTGAAACGCTTAGGTTTTCAGCCTCAACCTTTTCAGAAACACTTAATGATCCTGAAACCTCTATTTTACCTGCCTCGACGTTTTTCTCAACAGTTAGGGAGCCTGAAACCGTGATTCTACCCGACCTCAGCACGCCCGTGATCCTCGCCGACCCGCTTACTTCGAGGACATCTGTTTCAAGATCCCCCTCAACACTCAGGCTTCCAGCGATTGAGAGAGTCCCAAGCTTGACAGGTCCTTTAAGCTTAACACTCCCTCCTACGGATAAGTCTCCAATACCCATTCAACACACCTGTTTAACGAGTCTGCTGTTTGAAATAAATATTCTTGACTCACAATTTGTGAGTTAGGTCGTGGGGGTAAGATTTTTCAAGAAAGAGAGTTAGGGACCGCCTAAATAATTTAGCCTGCTTTAGTTGCTGTTCTAACAGCCTTCTTCGGCCTCAGCGTGCCCTTGGATTTGCATCTCCTGCACTTTGTAGCCCCGGGAGGGTTTAAAGCACCGCATCTCCTGCAGACCATTTTGTTCAAGACTCTTGCCTGCACTATTTTCAGCAACTCCGGGTCGTTAATCGGCATTAGCAACCACCCTTATCCTTTGAATTAGAACACGTGTTTAAAAATATTGGGTTACACCGTTAAACCTATGCTTCTAAGCCTCTCCCTGATCGTCTTCTCCTCGTAGCCTGGGAAGTAGCTTATTGCCTCCTCCACAACCTTCTTGTTGAAGCCTGCTCTCTCAACCTGTTTAAGCCATCGCTTCAGCTTGTCAAGGTCAACCCCCTGCCTAGCCTTTAAAACAAAATAGTGCTCCGGCCTCAAAGCCCTGGCTCTCACACTGCCCACGGTTAATGTGACAGACAGGTTTAGCAATTCCTCTGGTATTTCAAGATCCATGAAATTCTCATAGAACTCAACCTCCACGGTCTCCCCGTTCACAGCGCATATCAGCTTAGGGGTGCCGAGCTCGGTTGAAGCAACCTCCCATCCGTTCGCCTCCGCGAGGGAGGAGTAGAACTCCTGCTCCCCTAAGGGGCTGGGGGCTAAGACGAACAAGTCTACATCCCCCTCAAGCGTTTTAAAGCCGAGGTGTAGCTGGACAACCGTGTCCCCGATCAACACGTAGTCGACACCGCTCTCGCTGAGCCGTGAGAGCACGCTGGCAAGACTGTCAACGCTGAAACCCATTAGACCATCCCCCTAGCTGTAAATATAAATCGGATTAGGCAAATATTAAATAAGCCTGGTGTGAAAGCCTGTTCAACTATGAAAGAGCTGTCCACGCCCAGAAGGTTCTGGGGGAAAGAGTGCTGAAACAGGTAAGCCGGTTTCCCAAACTAGAGTTCTCAAGGGTTAGGCTTGTAGCAGGACTCGACTCCTCCTTCATCAACAGTATTCAAGTCGCCGCGGCAGTCGTGTACGATGTCCGTGAAGACATCGTTGTCGAAGAAAAGGTAGTCCGCAGGGAGGCGGCAATCCCTTATGTTCCAGGGCTCCTAGCGTTCAGGGAGCTCCCGGGCTACTTGAAAACCCTATCCCTCCTTAAAGTGAAGCCGGATGTGCTACTGGTGGATGGCCACGGGTTAACCCATCCGCGAGCCTTCGGAATAGCCACACACCTCGGGCTCGTGGCCAAGACCCCGTCGATAGGGGTTGCGAAGAAGCCTCTCCACGGAGTAGTTGACGGAGAAGGCTACATAATAGCCCACGGGCTTAGGCTCGGGAAAGTAATTCATCACGGCGGACGCCGCCTGTACGTGAGCATCGGGTACGGGTTAAGCCTTGAATCAGCCGTGGAAATAGTTGGGAAACTGTTGAGGGAGGGAAGCCACTTACCAATACCCCTCTACTACGCCGACAGGCTTTCAAGAAAATATAAGAAAGAAAACCCGTAGGTAAGACTTTGAAAGGGCCCGTTGCCTAGCCAGGAGTAGGGCGCCGGCCTTCGGAGCCGGAGGACCCGGGTTCAAATCCCGGCGGGCCCGCATCCACCGGGAAATTGAGATTATTCAATGTTTTACAGTTATCCACGTTTTCTCACCTCCCCCGCTAACCCGGTTTCTTCGTGCCAGCCATGGCCAGTGTTAGGGGAAATACTCCTGGCTCACAATGGGTGATGCTTGCTGTGAATTATGGTTGCTCTTAACGTCTCAGCTTTGCATGAAGGATTTTGGCAACCAAGGTTGCAGCCACCATTGCAGCGCTTACCACTGCCGCAGCTACGATGCTTTGATTCTTGCTTTGATTAACCGCAATGCCAAGTAAAGCCCACACGACTACTAAGCCGAATGCTATGTCTTTCCTGGTCAATGCAACCAGCTCCGTGATCAACAGAGCAATTATTATGATTGTAACAGCCCATGCCTCAGGGCTTATCCCGAAACCGTCCCAGTTGATTGAAACCAGTGTAACAGCCACGTTTGCTATGGTAGCAATGGTAATCCATCCAAGATAGATGCTGAAAGGCACGTGAAATCCTATTTTAATCCGTGCTGGGAGCTCAGATGTTGCAACGCCTAGTCTGAGGTAAATAGCTATTAAACTAGCTAGGAGCAGGAACATGACGGCAACGGATGGAACAAGGTACTCAAACTGCCAGAGGAATAGCCAGGCTGTGTTCAATGCGCAGCTAGCTGCGAACAGGTAGCCTATTCTCTCCCTTAACTCCTCTGCTTGACGGTTTGAAAGTGCTTGAGAATAAACAAATATTTCGAGCAGTACATAGATAACCCCCAATATGGCGAAGACATACCCGCCGGGGTCACCAAGGTCGGATACGCGTCGGAGACTTGAGCAGTAGTCTTACCGCCAATAATTGTCGTGCTACCAGCCAGGAAGTTAACAATGACCACGACCGTGAAAGCTACAATGTTCAACAATTTCAAAATGTTTGAAGCCATCTATAACACCAAATATGTCTTCCACCACATATTTAACCTTGAGCACAAAACCCTTGTACCTAGTTGTAGTATCTAAAACAACCTCGGGCTATTCTTCTTTAAGAATGGTTGTAGCAACCGTTCTATAACATCTTCAATCTTCCTGGGCTACGTTATCATGTCTAGCGAGAACGCGCAAACCTTTACTCTAACATTATCAATGCTTCTGGATGGATTATTCAAGTGATTCCCTAATTCATCCTCTTTCTTATTGTAATCCTTCCAGTACTCGTGATCAAACAGGTTTGTTTTTGACAATAAGTACGACTCAAAGATTATTTGTTTTAAGTTTTTACTCCAAGCGGGAGGGAATCTAGCTGTCCGGCAGGTATACATCTATGGCCGTAACTTCCCCGTTCCTGATTTTCAATGCAAGGTTTCCTCTTACTTTGCACCCTGGTATCTCAACTCTCTCACCGTTCTCCAAATGTAGTGTTATTCTTGCTTTCTCGAGGTCAAGCCTCCACGTATCCGCTCTGCGCGGGTTGTGGTAGGTTACTCGGCACTTGCCGAAGAGGGTGAACCCTGCGTTCCCCTCTTCGTCGAAGAGCCACCCCGGTAGAGCCGGCTTAAATTCTAGCACTAGCTCCCCGTTCTCCATTGTGAGCAGTTTGCCACCAATAAACATGTTCTTCCATATGCTGAGGAACTCTGCGTTAGCCCCTGTCAGCCTTGCCACAAAGCCGGCTCCATGAAGGGATTCATCAGGATAGGCGCTGCTGACAATGAAGGATGAGTTTTCAAGCGGGCTCCTCCCGTAGACGCCCGGGTCTAGGAATGCGACCACGACGTTTCTGAAGTCCTGGTAGAACTCGTCGTAAAGCCCATTCCTGATGAGCTCGAGCATGTACTTGTACTCCATGTGAAGCCATATAGACTCGTTCTCCAACCATCCAGGCGGGAACGCCCTAGCCCTCCCGATCTCCATTGGCTGGTCTCTAAGCGGGGCGTTAACCTTGTACATTCCCAGCTTCCTATCATATAGTTCGCTCTCCCTGACCTTCCCGTAGATCTCCTTGAGAGCATCTTTGTCTTTTACAATCCTGAACTGCTTGACCACGCCCTCGAGGAAGAGAGGCATCCTCTTCTTTTCAAACTTGGTGATCCTGACCTCCCCGTCCACCCCCACCTCATACTCCACAGGCTCGTAGTAGTAATACATTGGGAGCAGCCCATCATTCTCATCCATGGCTTGCTTAACACCGGTCCACAGCTTGTCTCTCAGCTTCTTCAACCCGTCAACCAGTTCCCCGGCTTTAACAGCTAATTCCTTACCTTCAAAGCCCAGCCTGGTCTTCTCCCTATACTCCTCTCTGAGCTTGGAGAGATTGTCCCACAGCCAGTGATCCCTTCCCCCACCGCTCATCTTACCGTATTCTTCAAGCAGTTCAAGCTCCTTCCGGTACAGCTCCCACACTTCGACAGGAATTCCCAGCTCCTCGCCAGGGTATTCCTGGAAGGACTCGGTCAGGAAGTCCAATAGCCTAACCAGCTCTGCCGCCTCCCCAACCGATGAGCCGAACAGCCCCGGCAAGCCGTTCAAAGCATCATACCAGCCCGGCTTGCCGGCTTCCATTTCTATTCCAACACCGGCTGGGTCAAGGGTTGCGAACTTTACCAGCGCTAGGTTTAAGAGCTTCACAGCAAGCGTTGTCCTATATATCTCACCCCTCCCTCTCTGAGCCCTCATCAAGTGCTTGAACTCCCATCTCGACTCTATCAACGACTTCTTCTCAGGGTCTTCGGCAAGCGAGCCGTACTGCCTGATCCTACCTCCCTGAACAACGTATCTCTTGCTCCTGGGGAGCACCACCATTGTGTTGTCGTAGTACGTGTAGCTACGGTCTCTGAAAAGGAGGTCTCTCTTCCTCTCGGGGTACACCCCCAGGTAGCTCTCTATCAGGTCCAAGTTGTAGGTCCAGTGATCCACCCAGAAGCCCTCGCCGTGGACAGCGTCTACTTCCTCCTCGCAGTGCTTGATAAGCCTCCTGAGGAACTCGTCATCAGGAACTTTAAGCCTTATCCCCTTCTCCTCTATAAACATTGAGAGCTTACCGGGCGTGAAGGGCTCCCTCAGGAACTCCGCTAGTAGCTCTGGCTTATCCACCAGGTCTTCGAGCATCTTTACATCAATGTTTTTCAAACGGTATTTCACACCATTTATCACCAGGGGATTGTAGCCGTCAGTCTGCAACAGGTTTACGAAGAACTTCACATCGTAGTCTCGTATCTCAGGGTGGAGGAAGACGTATTCACGTCTGTTCTGGTTAACATCCCTGTAGTTAGCGTTCCCTGTTGAATAGTACTCAGGAGTCATGACGAAGTAGTTGTAATCCCTCTCCTGATCCCCATGCTTCCTAAGGTAGAGATAGTAGACGAGGGGCTTCTCCTCATCGAGCACGAGAGGGTAGCCTCCTCTCAGGACATTGTCCAGGTAGCATTGCTTAACATACTCGTCGAAAAGCTTTGAAGAAGTCTTCGTGGAGACATCCTTCACTATCTCCTCTAACACTGCATTTGCCTCGGCACGCTTCCCCTCAAGATATTCTTGATTCGTGAACCTCCCAACATACTCCTCAAGCACCGCCATGCTCGGAGCATAGCCTATTACAGTGTAAAGCTTGACCACCCCGCCTGGCTCAAGCCTTGTCTCAACAGGTGAGAAGGCTGAGGGCGGCTTGTTGAAAGTCACCTGTCTTCCGCCGGCCAACTCCCTCAGGGGTTTAGCAATGAAGTTTACAGGTTTAAACAGGGAGGTGTCGCTGCCGAAGACCAGGTCAGGGTCGACTATGGGCTTCAGCAACACGCTCCTCCCATCCAGGACGGCGGTGGAAACGTAGAAGTTGCCCTGGGTTAACTCCTCAACCCTGGGGACATCCTCCGTTGAAGACCTCAGCTTGAAGAATGGAACCCCCTTATCGAGGTTGTAGACCTCTATCCAAGCTTTAATCGTTGTAAGCATGTGTTTTAAAACCCAGTCGTTCACGCCGTAGGGTACTATGAAGGGCATGCCGTCAAGTATTTCAACCCGTCTAGCGTTTGCGGAGAGGTTCTCAACGATCACTCTTCTCACTAGCGCTGGAATCCTCTCCAGTGGGATTGTATAGTATAGGATGTTGATCTTAAGGCCTAGCTTCTCGTTAACCTCCTCTACTTCCAGCTCGCCCCTTCCTATGTACATTCTCTGCGTGATTCCCTCGCCAGGCATGGTGAAAGGCTCGTGGAAAACCCCCTCGTCAGGTAGCTTTACAAAGGTTCTGAAGCCATGGGTCCATACTTTTTGGTACGCTCTAACAGCGGAGTCGAACTCCATTATCGGGTGATCCTTATCCTGGAAGCCGAAGGAGCTCACGCATTGCGCCCTGTTAACGTAGAACACCCAGAGGGGAATGCCCTTCTGCCCTGCTATGCCCGGCAGGAAGCTTGCGAACGGCCTGGATACATTGTAGTTCTCTATGTAAAACCTGCCTCTCTCGTCGAATCCGTGCTTCCCCACACGCCACGACCTATAAATAGGGGATCACAAGGGTCTGTTAAAAATGAGGACAGTTTAAATTTTTCAACCTCTTCGAATAAGGAGTAACCCGGTTTCGAAAAATATATGTGATTTTAAAAGTGTACCTTATTAGTTAGAATTTTGGGCACGGTGTAAGGAGTGGGGCTCGAGACCATATACAGGGACTACACGTACAAGTTGACAATAGGGTTTACATTCATCTCTCTCCTGCTCGGGTTAACGATTCAGACTGTTTACAGAGACCTTTTCTCCTCCCTCGTAAAGTTAGCCTTGACTGAGGAGTATAGTTACATCCTCGTCGCGCTTTTCTCCACGCTTTTCGTGATATACCTCTCACTGAGGTACACCGGGTTCTCCTACGGTTTAAGAGTTAGCAAGATACTTGCATCAATTTTACTAGCCCTACTTTCCCTGTCGATTTACCAATTCTCAATCATCGATCTAGAATACAGGGTTCAGTTACAAGCCTTAAGCTTCTCACTCTTCTTCATAGCTCTCGTAACCCTGGTGTATGAGCCGAACACTCCCGGAGAGCTAATTCCGCTTTTCACACCTCTCCTCCTAACTCCTCTGCCGGCCAGCTTTCTCGACTCAGTAACTCCTGTCCTATCCAGGTATGTTGGGAGGCTGGTGGGCTTTATCGCAGGGGTTAGAGTGGTTGAGGCCCCGGGTTTCACCCAGCTAGAGGTGGTTACGTCAACAGGGGAGACAGCGATCCTGAGCGTTGAGGCTGCGTGCACCGGGATTGTAACCGTGAGCTCGCTGATCGCTATAGCACCTTTAATCATCTACATGTTAACATTCGGTGTTGACAAGCCTCTTAGAAAAGCTGGCATTTCAATAGCTGCTGTAGCCGCTTCCCTCTTCATAGGGATACTGGGGAATATCATAAGGGTTTTAACAGTGGTTTACATGGCTAAATGGTTCGGGGTGGAGCAAGCCTACGACTTCTTCCACTACTCCCCATCCCTGATCTACTCCGCAATCTCCACAGTAATAGCTTTCAGGATTGTTGAAAAACACGCACGGTTTAGAAAAACATTCTCGAGAATTCTGGTTAAACAGGTTGGAGAGAGAGTTACGTGGAGCTATGTTCTAGGAGTCTTCGCCGTGTCAATAATATTCACCAGCATCTTCACCGCGGCGGCTGTACACGCTACGGGAACACCTCCGGGTCAATCAGTTGGTATCCGCCCAGGAAGCGTGGAGGAGATTGTTGAAAACCCTGAGAAGTATCTTTCAACAGGAAGCATCGCTTTCACCAGTAAGCAGTATGATTCCTTCCTGACAAGAGTGCTCGGCGCTCTCGCAGTGTACAGGGTGGGTATTAGAGCTTTCAACGAGTACTACACTGGATATGTTGAGGTCGTGGACACCCCTGCTAGACTACATACCTGGCAGCTATGCCTCACACTCCAAGGGTACAACATCCTAGCATCCTGGGCTGAAGAAGTAAACAATACGAGGGTGGTTTTCATATCACTGGAGAAGCAGGGATGGAGAGGGGTTCTAGCCTACACCCTGCTACCCATCCCTGCAGGAATCGGCAACGCTGAAACCACTGTTTACATCAGGGTATCAGCAATGAAGAGCGGGGAACCAGGTAGCCTGGCCTCCCGGTTAACCGTATTGTTAAGTGAGCTGTCCTCAAACACCATACCGTACTCCAACCGGTTTGTTGGACCAGACCTCATCACCATATCCTCTGCCGGCACGTATTTAATACTAGTAATCCTCATAGCCTATATATCAGCAGTGCTTCTCATAGGTAGGATGCGTAGAACGCGTGGTGAAGTTTGATGAGCGAGGCGGTGAGAATGGGGTTCGACGAGGTAAGCCGGGAGATAGGCGACTTACTCTCCGAGATCTCAAGGGTGTACGTGGGGAAGAAGGAGCTCGTGGAGCTATCGATAGGGGCTCTATTGTCAGGCGGGCACTTGCTAATAGAGGGCTACCCTGGAACAGGTAAGACGCTCCTAGCCAAAGCCCTTGCAAAAGCCATCGGGGGAACGTACAACCGTATACAGGGACACCCAGACGTGCTACCCAGCGATATCCTAGGGTTCCACATATACAGGATCACAGGGGAGAGAATACTTGTAAAGGGCCCCATATTTACCAACATCCTTATGTTCGACGAGCTCAACAGAACTCCCACCCGGTCCCAGGCCGCACTCCTGGAGGCAATGCAGGAGTACCAGGTTACTATAGAGGGTGTCACCCTTCCACTTGAAAGACCTTTCACCGTCATAGCCACCCAGGTTCCCGAGAAAATCTCGAGCGGTGCTTTTAAAGTGTTGGAAACCCTTCTCGACAGGTTCACGCTGTCTGCACCCAGCTATTACAACCCGCCTGAGGAGGAGCTGGAAGTATTGAGAAGGTCGGATTACATAGTTACCCTTCCCATAGAGCAGGTGACAACTCCTAAACGGGTTTTAGAGGTGTCGAGAAGGCTTCACGAACTAGTCCACGCGAGCGATGAAATCCTTGACTACGTGGTGAGGCTTGTCAACTACGTGAGAAACCATAAAGCCGTTTTGTACGGTCCATCACACCGTGCAACAATAAACCTGCTCAACGTGAGCAGGGTGATGGCGCTTATCGATAAGAGAGATTATGTCATCCCCGACGATGTCAAGAAAGCTTTCATCCCGGTGGTAGCGCACAGGTTCAAGCTTGGCGAGGAGTTCGAGCTGGAAGGGTTGACAACCCAGGCTGTAGCGGAAGAGGCTTTGAAAAATGTCCCAGTCCCCAAGTAGGCTTGTCGACCTGGACGTAGCCTTAATCTCTGCTATAGCATTAGCAAGCATTATCATTAAAGCCGGGGTTCTAAGCCAAGGCTATTTTGCAGGGCTTGCCTTATCAATTATTTTGATAAACCTCCTCTTCCTTGCCCGTATCCCCGCCGAGCTTAGCGATTTGCTAATTGTTTACTCAGGGATCCTCCTTGCTACGTGTCTATGCGAAGCACTCGTGGATTATTTCCCCGGCTTCAATGTTGAAATAGTGTTATCCACGGCTTACATTTTACTAATACTTCTTATTCTAAACCAGTTTCACGCTAAGGAGGGCTTCAGCCATGTTGCAACCCCACTTCTACCTGTAGGGGTTCTAGCAAGCATTATAGCAGGGGTATACTTGGGTGTCGATAAACCTCTTCTACTCATCGTTCTCGGGTTGATCGATGCTTTCTCAGCAATACCTGTCTTCGAGTCTAAGAAGCGGGTTGAGCTGAAGCTTGCGATCACCCTTCTAGCATTCCTCACGCTCTACTCCCAGCCATTCGTGAACATGGGGCTCCCCGCCCTACTAGTACTCCTCGGCCTCCACCTGGCTAGGAACGCTTACATTTTACTTGCGAAACACCGTGCCGCAGGGCTCATACTAGTGTTTGACCTGGCATTGAGACCCTTCGCGGTGGTGCTGGCATGACACAGCAATTGCTCGTGCTAGGGTTGAACATGCTTATAATAGCGGGGCTCTTAGCTGCCTACGGGCTTGCAACCGGCTATAACAATTTAGTCGGTGTAGCGGCTTCGCTGGGAGTGCTAGGGGGAGTGTTCATAGCGTACAGTAGGATACCGCGAGACCCTGCTGTCTCATCTCTCCTAAACTATTCGAAAATCCTGGTGGAAGGGGTTACGAGCACTATTGAAGACCTCGACCTGCTAGATGCCAGCTTGTGCATTGTTACAAAAGGGAGCGAGGTGCTCGCAGTCTACTCGAAGATACCGTGCCCTAGCAGGGTTGACCCGGGCCTCGGGTTCGCCGGTGGCTCACCCTACCTTGCAATACCCCTTGACATGCCTGTGTTGGAGTTGGTGGAGTCGTCCACGGGGGAGCTGGATACCATAGAGAAAGCTTTGCGAACCATCGTGATTGAGGAGCTAGGCATGGCTAGGGATGTAGGGGTTTCCGCAACCGGGAACATCTACAGGGTCTACGTTAGCGGGCTGGCTGATGCGTTGAAAGAGTATGTGAAGTACCCGGTTGACCCCTACTCGATCATTATTGCGTCAACGCTGGCCCGGGCTGCAATGATTAATTATCTAAGAGTTATTGAGAAAACTCAAACGCTTGATGGAGTATTGATCACGCTGGGTGTTGGGGAAGTTGCAGGATAGGGTTCTCGCATTCATCTTCATGTTCACAGTGCTCACGGCTGTTTCAACCCTCTCCCTGAGCCTTATCAGGGAGGAGCGGGTGGACTTCTACGCCTCGTTAAGCATCCTAGCCTACTATGTTTCCTACGCTCTAACCCGTCCTGCCACAGGGTACAGGCATGTCAGAGTCCTTAACATTGCGCTCCTAGCATTGTTCGCGCTCATCATAGCTTACAGGGTTTACGGGGTGCTTGCTGCGTGAGACTCGTTGCAACGGTCGCTGTAATACTGCTTGCAACCCTCATCCTGCAGACACTTCTTGTTGAAACCCTGAGTACTCCTCAACCCGTTACCGACTGCACCTACTTGTTAGCTGTTTTTAAGAAGGTTTTAACCGAGGCTCTGGACGGATCCCCCGTTGGAGAATACTATGCGAGAGTAATGCTTGAAACACGAGTAGAGCCTACTCTTTCAAGCCTGCACGAGAAAGTGTACAGGGCTTTCCTCAAGTACTACAGCCTGTTATCCGGCGAATACGAGGGATCTGAGGCTCTTAGAATCCTAGGAGAGGTTTACGAAGGAGTCGACTCTGTAACCCAATACCTGCAACGGCTCCACTCTTGCTCTCAGGATAGGGAGTCGGCTTACGCATTAAGAGCTAGTGCAGAGCTGATGCTGGAAGAGCTGAAGAGCAGGATATGGGAGCTTGAAGCAGTTATCTCGCAGAGAGACTCGCCTCTCACGATCACCACTAACCGGGACACTTATAGAGCAGGGGAGGACGTGCTAGTTACCGTAGCCGTGAAAAACTCGAGCTGCATGGTCAGCAACATATACTTGTCCACCGGGGTAGAGGTATTAGGTAACACTATTTTCCAGTGCAACTCCACCGAGTGCAACGCCTCAATCCCAACCCCGCCAGCCTACTTAGTAGAGAAGTATGTTGGGAGAGAAGGAGCAGTGAAGATCACGGTCATGGCTGAAGCAGTTTGCGGGGAAATGGTCTACAAGCCCTACAGAAGGATTACGGTGCTTTACTCCCGCCCGAGAATCGCGTTGGAGGCACCGTCAAAGATCACGAGAGGAGAATACTTAAACCTGACCATCTACTCTGAAACCTCTGTTGAAATACCGGGCATTGTGAGCGTTAGAAACCGGGCTGGGGAAACCCTTATTGGAAACATAACCATTGCACCAACCCCGCTGGTAATAGGCGTTAACACCTCAATGTACAACTTCACTCTCGGCGAGAACTTGATCAGACTCTGCGTTAACTCCACCGAGACAACGCTCTCCTACTGCATCGATAAGCCGGTATTCTACGAGCCTAGGCATCCCCGCCTTGAGATCATGGTTCCATCAATGATACTCACCACGTATGGAGAGATCCCAGTATTGATTCAGGGAGATCCGGGCAATGATCTCCTCGTTGAGGTTGAGTCAAAGGGATTGTTTACAAACAGGGTTTCCAGCATACTCAACATTAACTGTTCTCTACGTGTTCTCGGCAGCGTGCTCCCCCTTTCCCTCGCCGAAGTAGTGGTCTCCGTAAGGGATCCGAGCGGATACTACGATCCTTATAGTTACACGACTCGTGTAGTAGTCTTCAACACGTTGTCGTTGATCCTGACCCTCATCCTGGGCGTGTCATCCACTATCATCCTCCGAGACCGGGAAAAGGTTTTCTTCATCTTTCTGGAAAAGGGGTTGCGGGGAGGTGTGGAGAAAATGAGCAGAGGTATACGCGACCTAACACAGGATTTGCTGAAGCCCTATGTCACAGGCCTCGGCTCAGCGGTGGCTCTGATATACTATAAGTTGCTTAGACGTCTGACGCAACGGCTTCCCCTAGCATATGAAACTCTCCGAGAACACTACTCTCTCGTTGTTGAAAACGTAGTAGGTAACAGGAGAGTCAAGGAGTTAGCGTGGAAGCTGCTAATCCTGGCGGAGAAAGACATGTATTCAAAGGAGAAGCCAAACATAGAGGAGGCTAAAGAAGTGTACGAGAGTGTTCTAAGTGAGGAGGGAGCCTAGCCCTATACTAGCGTACAGCGTACTCCTAGGCCTGCTCACAGCTCTATCCCTGATAGCAGTGCTACCCACCAATCTCGACTACTACGTGCTGGACACGGGAGACCACGGCTACTCTACACTCTACCATGAGTCAAGCCTTACCCTGTACAGCCTGAAAGAGCTGGAGAAGCACCAGGCTGAATCAGCACTGCTCGTGGTAGGGAGGGATAGGCTACTGGATAAGGGCGAGCTGGACTACGTAATTAATTTTTCCGAGAAAGGAGGCTTGGCGATTGTTTTCGGAACCCCTGAGGTAATCCTCCAAGTACTGAAGACTCTAGGCCTGGACGCTGAGCTGGAGGGATACGTGTACGACCCGGTTTTCAATGCCGGAGACTCCCGCATCGTAGTAGCGTGGGACACACGCTTGAACACAACCCTGGTGATTGACACACCGTTTGCTTTAAGGCTTCCAAGCACTCCAGCTCTCGCTGTACATCCAATTGTATACACAAGCAACTTCTCATTTATCGATGAACACGGCGATGGCCTTTACACGGTGGGCGAGTACCTGGGCGAGGTTCCTGTAGGGTTTGAAATAGAGGTGGGAAGGGGGTTTATGCTAATAGTGTCGGCGAAAGGGGTTTTAACCAACCGCGTCCTCGAGTTCAACAGGGACTGGTTTTCAGCGGTAAGAGCGGGCAGGAGCATCCTTATAGATCAGTCATGGGTGAGGCCCAACCTACTCCTCTATATGAAATCTCTTCTTCACGGGCAGCACGGCATATCCCCCTTCTACCTGGCTTTCATCACTTTAATAGCCACGGTGGCGATCATATATGTTGCTAGGACAGTTTACGCGGAGTAAGGCTGTAAAGGGTTTCACGGCTGTCCTCCTCGTCTCAGCCCCGTTTATAGCCAGGCTGGGCGTGGAGGGTTTAACCCTGGATGCTCACTGGTATATTGCAGTACTACCAGTGTTCATCCTCATGGCTCTCAGCAGGGATTCAAGGCTTCTCTTCGCAGCAGCAACAGGTGCCAGCTTCCTATCATCCTTTAACGGGAACCCGGTAATCCTTATAGCCGCGTCCACCACAGCCTTCCTCGGGTTCCTCACCCTCTACGCAAAGGATCGTGGAAGTATAAGGAAAACCGTAGCAGTAACCCTGTTCTTCTACACACCAGTGCTCATTGTTAATCCATACTCACTGGTACCGCTGACAGCCGTGGTGGCTTGCTTCACCGCTTGCTTGTTGAGGGAGAGCGCTAGGGTGGGAAGGTCACGGGTAGAGGTTAAGCAGGCTGGGAAAACCGTGTATGCTGGTGGACAGGTTAATTACCATGTCTCCATAAAGTGCCCCGGCTTTTTCCAGTACAGAGTGCTCGCGGACGGGCGCGAGGTGGAAAGCGGGAGCGCTGTAAACCAGGCGGATCTGGAGCTAGCGATTAAAGCGTTGAAAGTAGGGGTTAACGAGACATTTGTTCAAGTAGTCGTGAGCGATGGTAAAGGGCTTGCAAGCACCGTGCACGGGCCGTTTGTTCTCCAGTACACCGTCATGGTTAAGGCAGTCCAGCTTCTAAGGGAGGCGGAGAGAATACTGAAGGAGTACGCTAGGTACATAGCGACTCCCAGAATACTCGTGGTGAGGCTGGAGAAGGGTGGGGGCGCAGGGGAATACGGGGCCGGTGAACACCTCGTGCCCGATGAATTAGGACACGGATCGCTGGGCAGGGGGCTTACCGGTGGAGGGGAAGGCCCCGGAACTGGTGGTGAAGATCTTGAGGAACAGGCTTCCCTGCCTGCTGGTTTAGACACGCTTTACTTGGGAACGATGCAACATGGGAATGAGGAAACGGAGCCTTCCTCAAAAGCTAGCATTATGGGTAAGCAACGCTTACGGAGCAGATTCCTCCTCGCGGCTAAGATGATGCGTGAAGTCGCGGAATACGTGTCCAAGATGCTTGCTCAATCCTATACAGGAGATTACGCAGGCGCCCGCGAATACAGCCCAGGTGACAATCCGTACCTGATTCACTGGAAGAAGAGTTTAAAGCTTGAGTTGGAGGAAAGCTTGTTCATCAAGTTGTTCACCAAAGAGGCCGAGGGGG
>NZ_DBOUKL010000020.1:0-21801 GCF_059755995.1 Thermosphaera sp.
TAATATTTTATTACAGGAGATTATTAACTATTTTTCCAGCGGTTAGAACGGGATAGGGGCTATCATAAGCACTAGGATTACGGTGCACATGCTGTTAACGATCAAGCCAAGCTTATTCCCCAGCACCTCGTAGACTATTCTCCCGCCGTCCGTTATGAATATGGGGGCGGCGTTGATCAATGCTAGGTTGAAGTTTACCAGGTATATCCATGAGAACGCTTTCAGCAACCCTGTTGATGATGAGTATCCGAGGAGTCTTGCTAACCCTTCAGCCGGCACCCTTGTCTCGGTCAGGTTGACCCCGAGCTTCACGGGGGTGCTGTTCTTGTAGAACTGCTTGACAACTACTTCCCCGTCAGGCTTCAAAACCTCTAGAACAAGCACGCCCTCGCTACTGCTTGAGAGAATGCTTCTCAAGCTTTCGAAACCCGCCAGCCTGGTCCCGTTAATGGTTAGCAGTATGTCACCGCTTGAAATCCCCAGGGATTCCGCCAAACCTCCCTGCTCAACCCCTAGCACGTAGAGGGCAGGTGTTGACGAGAGGAGAATTATGGCTAGGAAGGCCAACCCGATGATAAAGTTTACTGCAACGCCTGCTGCTAGAATGCTCGTTTTAGCCTTCAAAGGCGAGGGGTTAAACCTCTCCTCTGAGACTTCGACAAAGGCTAGTGGAAGGATGAATGCTATCATGAATCCGAAGGACTTAACCTCCACGCCGTTGCTCACAGCTGTTTTAGCGTGGAAGTATTCGTGAGTGATTGCCGCAATGCTGACAGCGATTATGAAGTAGAGTATGTCCAAACCCTTTATGTTAACCCCCGGGATCAATAAGACTGCACCCGGAGCATTGCTCACAACTCTTGAAACAACAGTGTTGACGGAAAAGTATAGGAATAGCCCGAGGGAGATCGCGAACAACCCCGTGAAGACGTAGCTCAGCTTCTTGAAAACCCTGCTCGTCTCCAAAGCAGATTTCTTCCTAAGGATGAGGATAACCCCGTACTTCAACTCTACACTGCTGCCTCCCGCAAGCTTTTTCGAAAACCTGAGCAGCGCGTTAAGCACTAGCCACAGCGCTAGGATCGCGGTCAACGCTGTTGCGAACGCGTCCATGTATTTAAACACACCAGGGTAGAATATTGTTAAATGTGCTTTAAATAATAATTGTCAGTGAAGGGTAGAGGAACCCGGGTCTTGGTCAGGGAGAAGGTTAAGAAAACGCCTGAGTTCAAGGAGGTTGTTTACAACGAGGCTCACTGGAGCCTGCTGAGGAGTTTGAGGAGGGAAGCTATTAGAATAGTTGAAGCCTTAGTCGTCACCGGGTTAAACCCCGTAGTGCACGGGAGCGTTGCAAGAGGCGATGTATGGGAATGGAGCGACATAGACGTCTTCATCCCCTACCCGATACCCTCGTACAAGCTGGAGTATGTTCTAGAGTTGAGCGGGCTCCAGGTCAGGAAGAAGTATATTGTGATGGCAACCCCTGCCAACACTCCTAAAGCATACATCGTGCTGGATGATGAGGAGAGGAAAACCGTGAGCTTCCCCCTCGCGGACTTGAAGCCCCGCGAGTACGAGTTCTACAGGTTTGGGGGACTGCTCGACAGGGATGGATTAGCCCGAGATAGGCGGGTCCCCGGGGTTAACAAGAAGCTTGTGTTGATCGAGCCGGTTGCTAACGGGCACTTAGAATCTCCAGTGATAGGTTTCGAAAGCGTTGTAGCCGAGAAGCTCGGTATCAGTGTTGAAACAGTTCTCGAGAGGGTTAGGGTTCTCAGCAGGAGGGACAGCGTTGGGAGGACAGGGGTTTTCCTCAAACACGTGCTACAGCCTGACGAGACCTTCGAGCACGCTATACAGGAGCTTGCGAGAAGGAGCAGTATTGTGCGGAGGGCTCTCCAGCGTTAGCAGGTCTTGCTCTGCAACGGGTATCTTAAAACCGCTATAATGCCGCCGAAACCGCTTACTTCAACGCCAACATCCGATCTCCCAGGGATGATCCAAACGTCTGCTTTCGATGAGAATGCTTTGTCAAGGGTTTCGAGAACCCTGTTCCTAACTCCTTCATCACCGCTCTTAATCAGGTCTGAGACAACGACAAGCTTGTCTACAGCGCTCATCAATGCTGAACAGTAGGCTTCGTCAACCCCGTACGCAACCCTCTCAGGCTGCTCCACAACCAGTTTCTTGAAAACCTCGAAAACCTCCCGGGCCCTTATGATTGAAAGCTCTGAGACAGCTTTCTTGACAACATCTCTTCGAAGAAGCTCGTTTAAGCCGCTGCAACCCCCTATTGAGGTTGAGTCCACATATACTGGTAAACCCTTCAGACCTGAGCGTATGAGATCGGCAAGCGTGTTTTTCAGGTCGCCTGGTCCGGCAACAATGACCGCGTCAACCTTCTCCCTTGAAGCATATTCTGATACAAGCTTAAACACCTCTTCCAAGTAGTTTCTAAGCAAGCCGTCGTACCCGCTAGCGTACATCTTACCCGGCAGCCTCCCATAGGCCTCGCTGAGCTGTACAACACCCTGCTCAGTCAGCATGGCTATGCACGCCTCGTCATGATCAATATTCACCAGCATCACCCTCCTCCTCTTCACAGAGCTCCTTCTCAAGGCTTCAAGCTCGCTGGCCGACCACTTCTCTTTGAACACCACCAGGGCGTCGCCGGGGGAGAGGTTGATCGTGTGGTAGTGTCCTTTCACGCCGAACTCCTCGGGCCCCTCCACCACAATACCTCTAACTCTCAGCCTGTCAGAGAACTCCTGGAACTCGAGCTTCTCCACTCTCAAGCCCAGGGTCATGGAAACCCTCCTGCTCGAGCCCCCCTCACCCTGCTTCACCTCGCGGCTCGTCCTCCCGTAGACGATGTCCCCTGGGCTCAGAAGGTTGTAAAGGATCCAAAGGTCGTCCTCGTCCTCGACGAGTATTTTAATCCATCCCTTCTTCAAATCCTCCTCAAGTATTTTCAAGCCACACCACATTTACGAAGCATGTTTATGAGATTGTTTAAACATTATTTTTAAAGGGAAGCACATGCTACTGGATTTCTACCTGCTGGACGTCAGCTACGAAGTAGTTTCCCAGGAACCCCACATCATAATATGGGGTGTTACAAGGGATGGTAAGAGGGTTCTTTTAAGGGACAGGGGGTTTAGGCCGTACTTTTACGCTATTTTACGGGAGAAAGCGAATGCTGAAGCCGTTGCGAGAAGGATTATTGGCTTATCAGAGAGATCCTCGCCCATTATAAAGGCTGAGCCTGTTGAGAAAAAATTCTACGGTAAACCCGTTAACGCTTTAAGGATAACGACCGTGATACCGGAGTCTGTTAGAAGGTATAGGGAGAAGGTTAAGGAGATACCTGAGGTTGCCGAGGTTGTTGAGGCCGACATAAGGTTCAGCCTGAGATACATTATCGACCATCATTTAAAACCGTGCGGATGGCACAGGGTGGAGGTTGAAGCCAGGGGTAAGAACCCGGCATACAGGGTTGAGGAAGAGTACGAGGTTAAAGGAGAGATCACGCCTCTTGATGACTGGTCGACCCCGGAGCTCAGGATCATGGCTTTCGATATCGAAGTCTACAGTGAAACAGGGTCTCCTAAGCCTGACAGAGACCCTGTCATAATAATAGGTGTTCTAACAAGTAACGGAGTCTTCAAGCAGTTCCTCGCCGACGGCTTCAACGATAAGAACGCTATCATAGAGTTCGCCAGGTTCATCCAGACCTACGACCCGGACATAATCGTAGGGTATAATAGCAACAGGTTTGACTGGCAGTACCTCCTGGAAAGAGCCAGCACGCTGGGCTTGAGACTGGATGTAGGAAGGAAGAGGGATTCTCTCCCGTCGACAAGCACTTACGGACACGTCTCCGTGGCCGGGAGGCTGAACGTTGACCTTTACAATTTCGCGGATGAGATACCCGAGATCAAGATCAAAAGCCTCGACGTTGTCGCAGACTACCTGGGAGTGATGAAGAGGGATTCAAGGGTTTTAATAGACTACGTGGACTTCCCGAAGTACTGGAACGACCCCTCTAAGAAAGGGTTGCTTTTAAAGTACAACGAGGATGATGTCCGCTCAACAATGGGGTTGGCTGAAAAATTCCTCCCGTTCGCGATGCAGTTATCGAACATTACCAGGCTCCCGCTTGACCAGGTTGGGGCGGCGAGCGTGGGGTACAGGCTTGAATGGTTCCTGATGCACGAGGCGTTGCTGAATAACGAGTTAATCCCTAACAGGGAGGAGAAGGAGGCTGAAACATACAAGGGTGCCGTGGTGTTAACGCCTTTGAAAGGAATACATGAGAACATAGCGGTTTTGGATTTCACGAGCATGTACCCTAACATAATGATCAAGTATAACGTGGGCCCCGACACCGTTGATAGATCAGGCGGGTGCAGCATAGCCAGCCACTACATAGCGCCCGAGGTCGGGCACTGCTTCAGGAGGGATCCCCCTGGCTTCTTCAAGAACGTCCTCTCAATGCTCCTCGGCTTGAGGAAGCAGTTGAGGAGTGAGATGAAGAAATACCCGCCGACAAGCATGGAGTACAGGCTACTTGATGAGAGGCAGAGAGCGGTTAAAATCCTGGCTAACGCGACATACGGTTATATGGGCTGGCTCGGGGCCAGGTGGTACTGCCGCGAGTGCGCTGAAGCTGTCACAGCCTGGGGCAGGACGATGATCACAACAGTGATCAACAGAGCGAGGGAGATGGGTTTGAAAGTAATATACGGCGACACCGACTCCTTGTTTGTTGAGAACGATCCTGTGAAGGTTAAGAACCTCGTGGAGTACGTTGAGAAGGAGCTGGGCTTCGAGATAAAGATTGACAAGATTTATGAGAGAGTCTTCTTCACCGAGGCTAAGAAGCGTTATGCGGGGTTGCTCACGGATGGCAGGGTAGATATAGTCGGGTTCGAGGCTGTTAGAGGGGATTGGACAGAGCTCGCTAAGGAGGTGCAGGAGAACATTACCAGCATCCTCCTGAGAGAGAAGAACGTGGACAAGGCTGTTGAATACGTGAGAACAGTCATAGCGGACCTGATGCAGTACAAGATACCGCTTGAGAAGATGGTCATATGGAAAACCCTGACCAAGAAGATTGAAGAATACGATGTGGAATCACCACACGTTTCTGCTGCGAGAAAGCTTGAGAGGAAAGGGTTGAAGATAGATGTAGGGGATAAGGTAGGGTTCATCATAGTTAAAGGAGCTGGGAAAATATCTGAGAGAGCTGAGCCCTTCAGCCTCGTCAAGGATCCAAGACTGGTGGATGTCAACTACTATATTGAACACCAGGTGGTGCCTGTAGCGTTGAGAATACTGGAGTACTTCGGGATCACGGAGGATGATTTAAAAAAGATTGCTTCAACAGCGGGTAAGAAGAGCTTGTTCGACTACCTTGGGAAACGCTAGGATTTAATGAGGCTGTGAAAATATATAAAAATAAGTATTTTACTTACTTCTAACCAATATTTCAGATAGTGGTTAAGAGGTCGGCTTATGCTGGATGAATTATCTACAGAGGTATTGATCAGGGAGTCCATCTATACTGCTATTTTATTCATATGGGTGTTGATCGTTGTAATCCCTCTCACGAAATTCACCTACAACATGATGATTAAGAAGGGGACCACGCACATCAAGGCCGTGTACTATAACAGGAAGATCATTCACATCCTAGCCGGCGGCGTCGTGTCAATATTAATCCCCCTTCTCGGGTACACCACGCCGTTAACGATTATCCCAATGCTCGTCCTCCTATTCCTTGCAACATACATCCCGCATAAGACGGGCAAGCTCCTCTACTGGTTCCAGGATCCCGACAATATCAACGAGGTGAACTTCGTCATAATGTGGGGTGCTGTAATGATTACCTCCTGGGTCGTGTTCAGGGACTGGGTCTACGGCGTTGTCCCCGTAGCATTCATGTCCTTCGGCGACGGGATAACCGGGATCGTGAGGAACGCGCTGTATAATAAGAGGAATAAGTCATGGTTCGGCAACCTCGCGATGGCTGTTGTAACAGTGCCTGTGGGGCAGATCATCCTCGGCCTTCCCGGGGCTTTCGCAGGACTGGTTGCAAGCATTATTGAGCATTTCGAGATACATAGCAAGATCGATGACAACATAACGGTCCCGTTGGTCAGCTTCCTGATCATTCTAGGCTTCCGGCTAATCGGGGTTTAAATTTTCTCTCCCACACCCTGTTTATTACGCCGGTTACTAGTTAACACTATCTAGGATGGTGGTGAGCATGGATTACAGGGTTAAGGATTTAAGCCTCGCGCCCGAGGGAAGCCTCAAGATTGAATGGGCTGAGAAGCACATGCCTGTTCTCGTGCTCCTGCGTAGGAGAAGCCGTGATGAAAAACCTTTCAAAAACCTCAGGATCGGCGCAGTCCTACACGTTACCAAGGAGACAGCCGTCCTGATGAAGGCTTTCAAGGATGCTGGGGCTGAGGAGGTACTACTAGCCGGGAGCAACCCGTTGTCAACACAGGATGATGTCGCCGCCGCCCTGGTCGAGTACGGGGTAAGGGTTTACGCTTGGAGGGGTCAGTCGCCCGAGGAATACTACTGGTGTTTGAGAAAGATTGCCGAGAGCCAGCCGGACATAGTGCTTGATGATGGAGCAGACCTCCACGCTCTCCTCCACTCGGAATACCCTGGTTTAGCCGAGAGAATAGTGGGAGGGACTGAGGAGACGACCACCGGTGTGAACAGGCTGGTTGCCATGGAGAGGGAAGGGGTTCTCAAATACCCTGTGATAGCCGTGAACAACGCCTACACCAAGCACATGTTCGACAACAGGTATGGGACAGGGCAGAGCACTTTCGACGGAATACTGAGAGCCACCAACATACTTGTGGCCGGCAAAGTCGTCGTGGTAGCAGGGTATGGATGGGTTGGCAAGGGAATTGCCGCGAGAGCCCGGGGGCTGGGGGCTAGGAGGGTTATCGTAACCGAGGTTGACCCTATAAGGGCTCTTGAAGCAGTCCACGACGGCTTCGAAGTCATGAAGATGGTTGAGGCAGCCCCTCTCGGGGACGTGTTCATCACGGCCACGGGCAACAAGGCTGTTATCAGAGGGGAGCATCTCCAGCTTATGAAGGATGGCGCCATACTTGCTAACGCAGGCCACTTCAACGTTGAGGTCTGGATACCGGATCTCGAGAAGCTGTCGGTGGGGAAGAGGCTTATCAGGAGCAATGTCGAGGAGTATGTGCTGAGGGATGGGAGAAGGCTCTACCTGCTCGCAGAGGGCCGTTTGGTAAACCTGGCCGCGGCTGAAGGACACCCAAGCGAGGTAATGGACATGAGCTTCGCCAACCAGTTTATCGCTGCTAAATACCTTGTAGAGAACAAGCACGCGTTGAAGCCAGCGGTCATGAACCCGCCGCTCGAATCTGACAAAATGGTCGCGCGCTTGAAATTAGAGTCAATGGGTATATCCATTGACGAGCTGACCACGGAGCAGGAGGAGTATTTGAAGTCGTGGAAGGCTGGCACGTAGGAGGGCTGTTTAAATGGGCCCGCGGGGATTTGAACCCCGGTCCACCCGGTTATGAGCCGGACGCTCTACCTGGCTGAGCTACGGGCCCTCGAAACCCCTCATGATTCTTAACTAGTCTATTGGTTTTTTAACCTTAACGCCACGCGGCCGGCTCGAGATTTTTCACTACAGGCGTGTTTCGAAAAAGAGATTCCCCCGGTTCCACTGTGAGGGTTACCTGGGCGCAGACCCTCCCGCATGCTTTAAGGCGCAGACGTATTTGCAAGCCGCGTCAGCAGCTATCGCCCCGTCCGCGGCTGCTGTTATTATCTGTTCAAACCTGTACTTGAACGGTCCTCCCGCCGCGTCGCCTGCTACGAATATGCCTGGCAGGTTTGTGCTCCTGTCAACCTTAACCATCACCCTCCCGGTCTCGTCGAGCTCTAGGCCTATCTTCTTGAAGAACTCGACGGGTGGTTGAAGCCCTATCTCAACGAAGACCCCGTCCACGTTTACAACGCTCTCCTCCCCGGTAGCCAGGTTTAGAACCCTGATCGCTTCAACCCTGTCCCTGCCGATAATCTCCTTGATAACGCTGTCGAGTAAGAATGTGATGTTGGGATTGCTCCTGGCTGCTTCAACGTAAACGTTGAAAGCCCTGAACTCGCTCCTCCTGTGTATCAAGTATACTTTAGAAGCTATCTTAGCCAGGTATATGGCTGAGGTTAGCGCAGCGTTGCCTCCTCCAACAACCGCTACCGTTTTACCCTTGAACAATGGCCCGTCACAGGTTGCGCAGTAGGAAACCCCTTTACCAACAAGCTCCTTCTCGCCTGGAACACCAAGCTTCTTCTTCTCCGACCCAACCGCCAGGATTATGGAGTAAGCACACACCTCCTTCTTCAAATCCCTCAGCCTCACACACCAAAGGTTTTCCTCAGGCTTCCTCACAACGTCGACAACCTCGTCGATGACTATTGGGACATTATACTTCTTCACATGCTTCACGAACTTGTCGGCGAGATCGTTGCCTGAGACGTCGGGTACTCCAATATAGTCGTCAACCAGGGGTGCCTCCGTGATGTTGCCCCCTAGCAGCTTCGTCACCAAGAGTGTTTTATGCCCGTATCTCACACTGTACAGCGCAGCTGTCAAACCTGCCGGCCCTCCCCCGACCACGATGGTCTCATACCTGTCCTCTATCGCGGGAGCGGTTCTCGCCGCGGATAAACCGGTAATCCTGAACTTAGTGCTCATTAGGTTCACCTAAACATGGTAATAAGCTTCAAGCGTTTTAAACCATGAAGCACATACTTGTAAACAGGTGTGTGGCTCTTGGAGTACACTACTCTTGGCTGGACTGATTTAAAAGTTTCAAGAATAGGATTGGGCACGTGGCAGTACAGTGAGGCATGGGGGTTAACCGATTACGAGAAGGCTAAGCAGGTGATCGCTAAAGCGGTTGAGCTAGGCGTAAACTTCTTCGACACCGCCATGGTTTACGGGAGAGGGATGAGCGAGGAGTTCCTGGGAAGAGCCCTCAAGGAGGTTGATGTTAAGAGAGACGACGTGGTTATTGCTACTAAAATACCTGGCGAGTTCCTCAACCCGCACGACATCTTCAAATCTGTTGACAAGTCCCTGAAAAGGCTTGGGGTTGACTCAATAGACCTGCTCCAGCTTCACTGGCCGCCCTGCTGGCACAACTTCCCCACTTCAACCTATGCTAAAACGCTTGAAAGGCTTGTCCTCCTGGGCAAGGTTAAATACCTGGGGGTCAGCAACTACCCGGTGGTGTTGATCGAGGAGTTGAGATCATCCTTCTCCTTCACCGACATTGTCAGCATGCAGTACAGGTTCAACCTGGCTGAGAGGTGGGCTGAGGAGGAGCTGATACCTTATGCTGAAGCAAACGACCTCACCTTCATACCCTGGAGCCCCCTGGCCAAGGGGGCTTTAACAGGGAAGTACTCGCCGGGAGCCCTGCCCGAGTTCAAGGATGTCAGGGGCGGTGAAGCTGTTTTCCACCCTGAGAACTTTGCAAAGCTTGAGAAGCTGTTGAACACGCTGCGCGACGTGGCTGCAAAATATGGTAAAACCCCTACCCAGGTCGTGCTGAACTGGATGCTGAAATACAGTCCTGTCATACTGCCAATACCGGGTGCTAAGACGCCGGAGCAGGTTGAGGAGCTGGCTGGGGCGCTCGGCTGGGAGCTCTCCTACGAGGATTGGAGAAGGATTGATGAGGAGAGCCGTGCTGTAAAGATATCCTACGCTACCTGGTAGTCCTCAGTAGTAATGCATTGTAGACTATGACACCGGATAAGGCGGTGGCCGGCAAGCCCTTAGGGAAGTTTCTAATCCATACTGTTTTAACGTTTTCAAGCTCCTTCCTACTAGGCTCTACATCACCCGCGTTTAAAACCACCGCAGCATTCCCGCCTGTTGTGAAAACCTCTTCAAACCCCTTTTCCTCGCCTTCATCGCTCAAGTAGTAGACCGGGTCGGCACCCAGGATTCTCGAAACATCTGCCAGCTCCGGTAGAACTATCAGGGGCTTCCCAGCCTTGTAGGCTATTTTATGAGCCTCCGGCACACCTATCTGTGCCGCCGCTCCTATGGGCTTAACGATCACGGGGGTGAACCCGTCGACCAGGTACATTGTCTTAAGGAATTCTACAACCTTGTGTATTCCTGTTGGAGAGTAGAGCACAACGTACATTTCAACCCCCTTCCTCATCCAGCTTACTGGCAACGTATAAACCTATCGCCTTGGCGAGAGGCGGGGGAACCGCCTCACCGATCATATTGTACTGGTCATCCCTGCCTCCTGTGAAGACGAATGAGTCTGGGAAACCCATTAGCCTTGCCTGCTCCCTAACTGTTAGAAACCTGTTCTCGTAGGGATGTATGAAGCGTGAGGATCCCAGCACGGTGGGGGCTATCCTGCGCGGGTGAAGCCTTATCAGGTTTGGAAGCTCCTTATCAGCCCCCTGGTAGTGAATCATGGCCTCGCCCCAGTCAAGCATGCTCATCCTTTTAACCTTTCTACGGGAAGGCTCCTTCGGGGGTTCATGATTAGGCGGGAAGCCTCCCGGCGGGGGGAGATTGCTGAGCGCCTCCTCAACCGTTACGACCCTGGGGCTGGGGGGAGGCTGTATTCTAGTGTTTGAAACAAACACTCTTCTCCGGTGGCTTGGAGTGCCGTACTCTTCGGCTTCAAGAATGTTGAAGTAAACCTTCTCGTACCCAGCTCTTTCAAACTCGCCTAGCAGAGCGTCTTTTAAACCATCCTCGGTTATTGCTGGAACATTCTCCATCACGAAAACCCTGGGCTGGAGAACCCCCAGGATCCTGATGTAGTGGAGTGTTAGCTGCCCGGCAGGGTCCTTGTACAGCCTGTCCAACGGGTTGCGCTCCCGCCTCGGGTTCGCTCCTGTGAACGGCTCGCAGGGAGGGCTCCCTATTAACACATCTATTTTCACATCCTTCAGCGTCTTCCTCAGCAGTGGATCACTAACCTCCTTAATGTCTTCGAGCAGGACTTTCACTGTTGGAAAGTTCAGCTTGTACGTAAGCCCTGCGGGGTTGTAGTTGTCCACGGCGAGGATTGTTCTAAACCTGCGTGTCAGGTGGAAGCCGAGGGAGAATCCTCCCGCCCCGCAGAACAAGTCTACTACGGTGTATTCTTTCAACTCAGAGCTCACTCAGCTCAGCTATTTTCTCATCAAGCTCCTTGATTTTCAACTGGAGGAGTGAAACTATTTCGTCGTTGTTAGACTCTAGGAGGTCTGCTCCCTCGTTAACGCATTTGAAATCGTTCAGGTAGGCTTCCTCGAAGGAGTATCTTCTGCCGCACACCGGGCACTCGTAGATAATGTTATCCCTCTCGTAGCTGAGCCTGGCCTCAAGCTTCTCCCTAGCCTTCTTCAACCTGTTGAGCACGAAGCTCTTAAGCGCAACCTTGTTTAAAACCCATGTGTGAAGGGTTGCATCCCCTGTCTTCAGCTTCCCGGGCACTATTATTGCTTCCTCGGACATTTTCTGAAGTACTTTCCTCCCTTCATTAGACTTGATCCCGGTGTCCTTGGTTAGGGTTTCCTCAGCCACATACCCGTTGTTCTCCAGCATGTAGTCGAATAATTGCAAGGCTATCTCTCCATAAGTCTTACGGATGATGTCCCTGGCAATCCTCATTAAAGCGTTATCCTCTTTCCTCGGCAGCGTAACCACCATTCCAAGTCGGCAGAGCCCAGTTCATTTTTTAATTTATAAATACCCACTCATAAATTCAACTCTTACCTACGAGCCCTAGCGTGATACTATGAGGGCTGGCGGGGGTTTCCACTATTGTTTAAAGCTTCAGCTCGACGAAGTCTTGCCTACCACTATACCTCAGCCTTGAATCCTTGCCAACAGGCTTCCTGAGTATGAAGAGTTTTTCATGATATATCAGCAGGAAATCCCTGTTTCTCAAACGGCTCCAAACCTCCCTGGTCGTTTTCATCTTGTGCTGTATTTTAACAACCTCCTCCATCAGCACGAAGCCGGTGTCTAGAAGTGTTAGCAGGACGTAGTGGGTTAGCGGGACATAGTGCTTCCTAACCCGTGTGTCTCCTACGAGGATTGCCAGGGTCTTCCCGGGTTTAAGCACCCTGTAAATCTCCCTGGCCACCTCCTTGAACAAGGCCAGGAACTCCTCCAGCCCTCTCACAGCTGAGAGGTCTCCCTCAGACTTCTCCACGCCATACCTGACTATGTTGAGGTAGGGCGGGTGTGTCGCCACCAAGTCCACGCTATCATCCTGTATCTTATCCAGCCTCCTCGCATCCCCGTGGTAGATTCTATACCAGCCCCGCGGGGCACCACTGCCCTCCAGTGCTTTAACCAGGTAGTAGAGCCTGTGATGGGTTAGCATTACAGCATTATAGTTTAAATCCACGCCGATACAGTTCCTCCCGAGCAACACGGCTTCAACACACGTTGTCCCCGAGCCAACCATGGGGTCTAGTACAATATCTCCTTCACCAGTGTACTTGAGGATTAGCGCACGCGGGATTTGTGGAGGCCAGTTCCCCCTGTAATCTCCTTTATGAGTAGCCCAGGAGCCTCGCTTAGGGAAGCTCCAGACAGTGGTTGAAACATCGGGGAGCTCCTGCGAGGAGGGCTCCAGCCTCGTCACCTTGATAGGTTTAAGCGGGATGGTTTGATCATCAATGGTTATGATAGCGTTCCGGGAGGCGAAGTCCAAGTACTCCTCAACCAACACCTCTCTCACACATACCAGCCTCGGCCAGGGTCTCGGCGGGCTTGCAGGGGTGTGACAACCTTGTAATCCATCTTGCTCCTGAACACTGCTGTAACAATCCTCGGCAAGCCTACTACTCCTTAATTAACTATTGAGTACATTTAAACCTGAATTACTCCAGCAACCCCCAGCTCCTGGAGGAGTGCTGAGTGAACCGTTGCGAAACCACCATGGTAGCGGGAGTGTTTGAAATACCGTGCAGAAGCAACCACCCGCTTAGTTCACGGTTAAAAGACGGTGTAAGCATAAATTGCTGGAGAGGCCCCGGGTGCTTACTAGGTTGAGCCATAAGCTGTTAAAGCTGAAGGTTAGGAGTAAGGGTTGTGCAAGCTGCACTCTCACAGCAGTACGCCACCTCCTCAGGATACCTGGCGTGAAAGGCGTGAGGACTGCTGGGGATTACCTGGTCGTTGTAATGGACCCCAGGGCTGACCACACCCTGGTTTTAAACAATGAGGAGTTGAACCTTTACTACAGGGTTGTTGACTGGGAGGTTGCCTTGGAGGCTCCTCCCCAAGGCTTCAAGCTTTCCAAGGGATAGAAAAGTTTATATAGAAGCCATTAAATTCACAGATCATTGGATCCTTAGTTTACGAGGGTGAATGAAAATGGCTGTCGAACCAACTGGAATACCTGTATTAATACTTAAGGAGGGAACCCAGAGAACCGCTGGTAGGGATGCTTTAAGAACCAACATAATGGCTGCTAGAGCGGTTGCTGAAATGGTTAAGACAACGTTCGGGCCGAAAGGCATGGACAAGATGCTGGTTGACGCTCTTGGAGACGTCACCATCACCAACGACGGTGCGACAATCCTTGACAAGGCTGAGATACAGCACCCAGCCGCTAAAATGCTCGTCCAGGTGGCGAAGAGCCAGGACAGCGAGGTTGGGGATGGAACTAAGAGGGCTGTTGTCTTCTCCGGCGAGCTGTTGAAGAATGCTGAGGAGTTGCTGGCTAAGAATATTCATCCAACACTCATAATCGCCGGCTACAGGAGGGCGATGGAGGAGGCTCTAAACCTGCTCTACCAGCTCTCAGAGCCGATAAGCATTGACGATGAGGAGTCGTTGAAGAAGATTGCCAAGACCTCTCTAACCAGCAAGGCAGTGCACGATGCCAGGGAGTACTTTGCCGAAATGGCTGTTAAAGCGGTTAAGCAGATCGTTGAGCTGAGAGGAGACAAGTACTATGTTGACCTTGACAACATCCAGATAATCAAGAAGTATGGAGGCGCCCTCCTAGACTCAATGCTGGTCTACGGCATCGTGCTGGACAAGGAGGTTGTCCACCCTGGGATGCCGAGAAGGGTTAGCGAGGCTAAGATAGCCCTGCTCGACGCGCCCCTCGAGATCGAGAAGCCCGAGATCGATGCTGAGATAAGGATTAACGACCCAAGCCAGCTGAAAGCCTTCCTGCAGCAGGAAGAGGAAATACTGATGAAGCTTGTGGACAAGATCGTTGAGATAGGTGCTAACGTGGTCATAACCCAGAAGGGTATTGACGAGGTTGCCCAGCACTTCCTCGCTAAGAAGGGCATCCTCGCTGTGAGAAGGGTTAAGAGGAGCGATCTAGAGAAGCTGGAGAGAGCGACCGGCGGCAGGATCGTGAGCAACATCGATGACTTGAAGCCCGAGGATCTGGGCTACGCTAAGCTGGTTGAGGAGAGGAAGATTGGAGAGGACAAGATGGTGTTCGTTGAGGGATGCAAGAACCCAAGAGCTGTGAGCATTGTGATAAGGGGTGGTTTAGAGAGGCTTGTCGACGAAGCTGAGAGAAGCATGAGGGATGCCCTGTCCGCAGTGGCAGACGCTATCAAGGATGGACGCATAGTACCCGGCGGCGGAGCAATAGAGATAGAGCTGGCTAAGCACATCAGGAAACTGGCGACGAAGGTTGGTGGGAAGGAGCAGCTCGCCATAGAGGCTTTCGCCAAGGCCCTGGAGGGACTCGTGGTGACTCTGATAGAGAACGCTGGGCTAGACCCTGTCGACATGATAATGAAGCTTAGAGCAGCCCATGAGAAAGACGATGGCAAGTACATCGGGGTGAACGTGTTCACCGGCGACATTGACGACATGTACAAGAACGGCGTTATCGAGCCTGTCAGCGTGGTGGCTAACGCTATAAAGGCTGGCACGGAGGCTTCAACAATAATCCTGAGAATCGATGACTTAATAGCTGCCAGCAAGCTTGAGAAAGGCGCTGAAGCAGGCAAGAAGCCTGGAGAAGAGGAGAAGAAAGAGGAAGAATAATCTTTTCATCCCTCACTACTCAACCCTTATTAAAACAGGTTTTTTAAGGCTGGGATTGAAGAGAAGTGCTTCTCCAACATCCATGTAGGGAAGTATCCTAGCTGTCTCCTGGTCTAGGAAGAGGCTTCTCGAAACCACTTCCAAATCCGCGTTCGACTTGACCGAGTGAATGATCTTAGTGTTAGTGTTGACGAGGACCTGGTCAATTATTAGCGAGGGCGACTGCGTTATAACGCAGAAGCCTATGTTGTTCTTCCTGATCTCCCCCATCATCCTGGCTAGGAAGCCGACAGGGTTCTCCCTTCCCAGGTAGTTCTGGGCCTCCTCTACAAGTATCAAATACCTCTTCCTCAAGCCGTAGTTCATGTTAACCAGTCTGGCGAGAAGCATTGTGCCGTACACCCTCCTCACGTTAACGTTCCGGATCAGCGACAGGTCCACTATCAAGGGCTTGCCGGGGCCGGCCGCATCTCCCGGTAACCCGCTACTACTGCTGAATAATCTGGCATAGGGGTTTGAGGCTAGGATTTTCAGCTTTCTATGGAGTGAAAGCCTTGTCTCCCTCAGCCAGCTAGCATCGTCGTAGTAGGTTTCCAGGGCTCTCGCAAGGGATTCAACCCCGTCCAGCCTGCCTCCCTTCTCACTGATGATTCTCCAGAGCAGGTACTCCTGCGGAGGAGTCAAGCCCAGTACGTCGCTGATAACTTCTACATCGCTCCTGGGGTCGCTGGTGCTGAGGAATTCCACCGGGTTTTCAAACGGGTTGAGCCTCACCCCTTCAGCCACCAGGTCACCGTACTCGCCGTGCCAGTCGAGAATTATCACTGGGATCCCTTTCAGGCTAACCCTCCACGCTATTCTAGAAGCAGTGTAGGACTTGCCTGTCCCGGTCGCCCCGACTATTAGGATATGCCTGTTCAACAGGTTTAACGGTAGTCTAGCCTCAAGCCTTGGAACAGTGTTAATGGTCCAGCCTACCACAACGTAGTCTCCAACCTGGTCACCGCTCTCCACCCTGTGCTGTACAGGGTATTTAACCTTGGGTTTTGCAACCGTGAAAGGTATGGTGTCTAGCCGCTTCCTCCGTAGAAAAAACTCCTCAGCCCTGAAGATAATGCTTGCTTCCAGGATTCCTCCTCAACGATTTCGAAATCCAGGGTTTTACAGGAGGCTTTTAGCAAGTTGTAGATGAGCTCGGATTCCCTGACAGCATCCCCGCTGTTCTCTGCCTCTATCATTATCAGGGAGTCGACGCCGGTGTGGGATATGCTTGTTAAAACATTGTAGACAACCCCAGGGTTTTCGAGAACCCTTTGCTTGATAAGCTCTTCAATCCTGGAGAGCTCCTTCCTGACCTCTTCCTCCCCCGCATTTATGAAGCGGTAGATTCTTATAAGCCTGGGAGAATTCTTCACAACGCCCTTTGAAAAACGGATTGCTTAAAATGTTTGGTCTTCTAACCTTTTTATTGCTCGAAATCGGCTCCAACGAACACCTGGTCCATGGGGTTTAAGCCCAGCTGGGACGGGGTTTTCAGCACAACCAGGAATCCGTGTAGCGAAATAACTACTCTCTGGTTCTCGCCAACCCTGCCCACCGATACCACGTAGCCCTGGCCGCAGAAGTAGTGTTGGAGACAGCTCTCCTTCTCACTTGAAACCTCAACCCTCATGTTCTTACCGGTTAGCATTGCCTTGGGGATGATGTCGTTGTGTAGCTCAAAATCGAGCTTTACCTCACCGCAGGTAGCGTGCACCCTGTAAACCCTGGGCATTCTCAGGTCTTCGACCCCGTCAATCACGCATTCCAGCTTAACGCTCATGGCTCCGCACTCTCGTAAACCTATTTAATCTGATTTTTAAGTAAGAATTAATAACGTTAAGCTAAATTAAAGCTTTAGGTGATCAAGGTGTCTGTGATTGATGCTTCAAGAAAGCTTGTGAGCGAGCTCTCAGGCATGATTGACAAGAAGGTTAAGGTTATCCTTAGCGATGGGCGGCATTACGAGGGTGTTTTAATCGGCTTCGACCATCCATCCCTAAACCTGCTGATTCAAAACGCTGTAGACAATAACGGTGTCAAGTTCCCGAAGGTAGTGATAAAGGGGGATAGGGTTTCCGAGATACTTGTTTCCGAGGTTCCCTTGTTCGACCCCGAGGAGTTCAAGGATTTCCTGCTCCACGAGATGAAGATTGCTGAGCACCTGGTAAGGGTGATCCCGGAGGCCAGGATAGTGGAGGTTCAGGGAAGATACAGGGTTAGCGAGAAGGGTGTTGAAGGTGTTGGGCCGATGGCTGAAACACTGTATAGTCTCTGGAAGAAGTATACTGCTGTTAAAGAAAAGGCTGTAAAGGGATAGGCGATTTGTACTTTGAGCCTAGAGAGTACGAGCTCGCGGGGAGGATAGGGAAGCTTAGGACAAGGCATGGAGTGATTGAAACCCCTTTTTTATTCCCTGTTGTAGACCCGGTTAGGCAGGCTCCTGGCTTAAACGTTCTGCATGAAATAGGCTACGACGGATTCATCACGAACGCCTACCTTTTCTACAAGAGAAACAATGGAGCTGTAAGAAGCATTCACCAAGCCTTGAACTGGAGCAAGCCCATAATGACTGACTCAGGCGGGTACCAGGTCCTCGTGTACGGCGATGTCGAGGTAGACAATAAAACTATTGTCGAGTACGAGAAGAACATAGGGGTTGACATAGGGGTTATACTAGATGTTCCAACAGGCAGCAAGATGACGTGGGAGGAGGCTCTTAAAGCCGTTCGCGAAACCTATAGGAGGGCTGCTGAAGCCTTGCCCCTCATAATGGATTCAGACCAGGTATGGGTCCTCCCGATCCAGGGGTCGCCCTACAAGGACCTCCTGGTGAGATCCTCGATCCAGGCGTGGAGGCTTCCCTACCAGATGTACGCTATAGGCTCGCCGACGCTGCTGCTGGAGAAGTATGAGTACAGGGTTATAGTCGAGCTCACAGCACTGGCTAAGCTACACCTCCCTCCTGACAGGCCCCTGCACGTCTTCGGCGTGGGGCACCCGATGATCATACCGTTCCTCGTAGCTGTGGGGGCGGACTTCTTCGACTCAGCGAGCTACATACTCTACGCAAGGGATGGAAGATACATGACGGAGACGGGGACGAAGAACATAAGTGATCTAACCTACCTCCCTTGCAACTGCCCTGTCTGCAGCCGGTACAGTGCTGAGGAGTTGAAGGAGCTGGGTAGCAGGGAGAGGGAGGAGCTTCTGGCAACCCATAACCTGCATGTCTTAATGAAGGAGTTAAGAAATGTTAAGCAGCATATAAGGGAGGGCCGTTTATGGGAGCTTCTCGAGTACAGGAGTAAATCCCACCCGAGCTTGAGGAGAGCCTTCCACGTGGTTAAGAAGTATCGTGAGCTGTTGGAGAAGTATAATCCCCGTTCAAAGCCTGATGGTAGAGCATTGATGATTATTGACAGGGACTCGCTTGAAAACCCCAGGCTGGCTCACGCTAGGAGGAGGAGCCTCCAGGTTCTAGAGAACCGGGTGAGAGGGAGGAGGGTTATCCTGATCCCGGCTCACTCCAAACCCTTCAACCACCAGCCAGAGTACTTGAAGCTAACGGTGGGTCAGGCTGGAGTGGGGGAGGGGTTTGAAGTCTTGTTCATACACCCAGCCCTGGGAGTGTTCCATCCCTCGCTATCCCCGACGTACCCGTTCTACCAGCATGAGGGCGGGATAACCAGGGATGTTTTAAACCACAAGCACCTGGCAAGGCTCATGGATAAGCTGGTGGAGAAGGCTGGGGCCCGGGATTTAATAGTCCTGGAGTCCTCGTGGATGAGCAGGGAGCTGTTTGAAAGGATAAGGAAGTATTCAAGACATGGGGATAAAATCCTTATATATAGCTTAGGCGAGATTTCTTCTCTGCTAGCTCGCTCTCCATAGCTTTCTCAATCTTCTCCCTCTCCATCTCTATAGCGTCAATAATCTTGGCTTCTTCAAGCAGTGATGAAGTATCTATCCTAGTGTTCAGCAACTCCCCAACGATCTCGACAGCTACAGCACTGGCCCGCGGATCCGGCTTATAGAGATCCGTGTAAGCCAGGACCACTACCCCGTTTAAACCGTATGCTTCAACAAACATCATTGTCAAGGCTAACGGGCCTATTACATGCCTGTTCTTGAGGATTGGGGCGTTCAAGCTGATCCTGGTTCTCCCTATCGGTATCCACCTGTACTTCTCATCCTCGCTCTCCTTTAAACTAGGGTCTAACCCGCCGACCAGAACCGCCTCATCAACCTTGAAAGCCTTCATCAAGGATGCCGCGAACTCTGCGTAATCCGTTCTCTCATGTATGTGTGGAACCGCGTTGTTCAACAACACTAGTACTTTACGCCCGGACACCTCGCCCGCATAGAGCTCGAACGGGTAGAGAAGCCCGCCATCCCCGTACAGGGTTACCTCGGGCATGTGCTTCGTCCTGATCAACCCTATCTTCTCAAACTTCAGCTCCCTAACCAGGTGGCGGGTTGTCAAATATCCTACCATCCCGAAACCCTGGTAGCCTGTTATGAACAGCGCGTTCTCGAAGAGTGATTTGTCAAGGCTTTTCAAAGGTATTATCTTAATGCTCCCCATGCTTACCTCCCACATACTCTCTTATCCTTATTGCTTCACCCCGTTTATAATATACTATTTCCCAGCCCGGGAGCATGGCTCTCCCCACAGCGATCACCTCATCCCCATCCATGACTAAAACCTCATCCTCCGGCCTGATCCCCGGGTCAGCCATTAACACGTGCTTGCTGAAGAGGTTTCCGCCTTCACGTATGAAAACGCTGTACTCCGGCTTAACGTAAACCCGGTGATAGGGGTGGGGGAGGAGTTTGTTGAGCCTTCGGCCTGCCTCTAGGTGCAGGATGAACCTGTAGTCCTGTGCTCTAAGGGATAGGTACTTCTCCCCGTTAACAAGTATCATTCTCAGCTTGTAGGTTCTAGGGCTTAGGATGAAAACAGAGTCATCGGGGATGAAATCCTCCCCTCTAACGTTGAACTGGTACTCAGCTATTCTCCGCGCTTCATCCAGCTCCTCCTTTAAAGGCTTCCTCGTTATCAACCCTGAATCCTCGGCTTGAAAGCTTATTGATACACATACTTCACGTACTCCCCTTTATCTTTTACCTCTAGGGAGAACTCGTCAACCCTTCTATACTGCTTCTTACTCTTAACCTTCTCAACAGCTTTCAGGAAATCGCTCATGGAGACCACCCTCCTGTTCTCCCTGATAGCGTTGTACCCGGCCTCCGTGACAACGGCTTTGAGCTCGGCGCCGGAGAAGCCCTGGGTCATCTTGGCGATTGCTTTCAAGTCGACACTGCTGTCCAGCTTCATCCTGCGGGTGTGAATCCTCAGTATCTCAACCCTGCCGTCCAGGTCTGGGAGCGGTACTTCGATAAGCCTGTCAAGCCTTCCAGGCCTCAGGATGGCCGGGTCGAGGATGTCTATCCTGTTCGTCGCCGCGATAACCTTGATCCTGTCGAGGGGTTTGAAACCATCCAGCTCTGCGAGGAGCTGCATGAGTGTTCTCTGCACCTCTCTCTCACCGCTCGTCCCAATATCTATTCTCTTAGCCGCGATAGCGTCTACCTCGTCGATGAATATTATGGCAGGAGCCTTCCTGCGTGCGTAAGCGAAGAGCTCCCTGACTATCCTGGCTCCCTCACCTATGAACTTCTGAACCAGCTCACTCCCCACTATGCTTATGAACGTTGCGCCAGCTTCTGAGGCAACTGCCTTGGCGAGCATTGTCTTCCCGCAGCCTGGTGGGCCGTATAGTAGCACGCCTTTCGGAGGCTCGATGCCAACCTCCTGGAAGAGCTCAGGGTTCTTCAAAGGCAGCTCAACAACCTCCCGTAGCTCCCTTATCTGCTCGCTTAAACCACCTATATCATCGTACTTCACGCTAGGCTTTTCTATAACCTCCATAGACTGGACGAGGGCGTCAACATACTCTGGGAGAACATCCACTATTGTAGAACCCCTCTGGTTTAAAGCTACCCTTGCCCCGGGGACTATTCTAGACTTGTCAACGTTGTCTGAAACCGTGACTACAAGGGTTGGCCCTGTGCTACTTTTAACAAGAACCTTCCCATCCTGGAGCACGTTCTCGACTACAGCCTCGATCAAGGGTGAGGCGAGGAGCTTGTCGAGCTCGCTCCTGTAGTAGTTAAGCTTCAACAGAAGGTTCTTCCGCTCATTCTCCAGCGTTTTAACCTTGTTTTCAAGATACCTGACGTAATCCTCCTCGTTAACGACAACGTCAAGCCGATCCAGGTTTTCAATCTCACTACTCATAACGAAACCCGGTTTTATTATCCCATTATAAAACCCATTTAAACCATAGGTAGATATTGAAGCAGGGGTGTGGCGGGAAAATGCCATGCTACTGTGAAATATGTGGTAGAGAGGTAGAGGACAGCAGGGATTGTAGAAAGATCGTGGTAGAGGGGAGTGTTTTAATAGCATGCCCACAGTGCTACAACAGGCTTGTAACCCAGGGAAAGGCTAGGCCTTACATTGAGGAGAAGAAGAAAACACCACAGCCGAAGCCTGCGGCAACCCCGCCGAGGCCTAAAGCGGTCAGGGAGGAGTACGAGGTTGTCGAGGACTATGCTAAAAGGGTTAGGGAGGCTAGGGAGAGGCTTGGGGGGACGCAGCAGGGACTGGCCCAGAAGGGTAA
>NZ_DBOUKL010000021.1:0-5093 GCF_059755995.1 Thermosphaera sp.
GCCTACAGGGATCGTGAAACCGGAGAAGTCTCGTTCACCGGTAGAGGGAAATCCGTAAACCTGGATGACTACGACCCGTTCCCATACTGGAGAGGTATCGTGAACCCTATAGAGATCACGAGAGGCTGCTCATTCGGATGCTTCTACTGCCAAGTCTCCTACCTTCACGGCTTCACTCTAAGACATAGGAGTGTCGAGAAAATAGTTAACTATGCTGAGATTTCGATGAAGCTTGGATTAAAAGATTTAAGATTCATCTCCCCAGACAGCCTCTCCTACGGCTCACCGTATTCAACAAACCCTGTTAACATGGAGAAGATCGTATTTTTAATGGAAAGCCTTCACGCTAAAACCGTTCAATACGGGGGAAGAATATTCTTCGGATCCTTCCCCAGCGAGGTTAGGCCAGAGCATGCTCAGGAAGATGTTTTAAGAATTATACGAAAATATGTTGCCAACAAGGAGTTGATCATCGGAGGGCAATCAGGGAGTGAGAGAATGCTCAAGCTGGTTAAAAGAGGCCACGGAGTTGGTGAAATAGAATCAGCTGTAGACTCAGCGTTGAGAACAGGCTTCACGCCCAGCGTGGACTTCATAGTAGGGTTTCCCGGCGAGACCGAGGAAGATATGCTTTCCACTTTAAAACTGGCTGAAAAATTAGTTGGTAAAGGAGCTAAGATACATCTCCACTACTACATCCCCCTACCTGGAACACCGTTAGGGTTGAAAAACCCCTCTCCCCTGCCTGTCAAGGTTAGAAAAGAGTGGAGCAGGCTCGTGGGTGCTGGAAAGGCTTACGGCTCCTGGTTAACTCAGGAAACCCTTTCAAAGAAAATCATTGAGCTATACGAGAAAGGCTTCGTATATCCAAGGAAAGCGGGTCTTGCCAGCGCCCAGCTTCTTCATCCTTCAGGCTGAAAAACCTTAGGTCATCCCCATAGAGAATTCTTTGAAAAAGAGTTTTAAAACAATTTTATTATTTCTCCAAGCCAATAATCATAGTGGGGGTGGGTTTTGAACCCTGTTCTCCAAAAAGTTATGGAAACTCTTCGCAAAAACATTGAAGAATCCTCAAAAGGGGTTATTCTTCAAGTAAGGGTTGAACCCGGTTCCGAGCCCAAGGGTTTCACCATAGAGTCTGATGAACTGGTTTTCAAAACCTCCGAGCCTGCTGAGCGGGGACGCGCTAATGCTTCGTTGATAAAGTACTTGTCCAGGGAGCTTAAGATTCCTGTTTCAAAGATCGATATAGTGTACGGTCAGCGTGAAAAGTTGAAGAAGATCCTTATAATGGATGAACCAGCTGATAAAATTGTTGAGAAGCTTGCCAGGGTTGTAAATCTCATCTAATCTTTTCTCAAAATCGTGAATAGAGGCGGGCTGATCCACTCGCTTTTACAGCGCGGGCACCTGGAGGGTTTTTTAGGCTTGTCGAGATCTTTGAAAACATACCCGCACTTCCTACAGTAAGGAGGCTCCATACCAAGGTATTCTCTCCCTTTCGAGCGGGCTTTAACTGTTCTCGCAATATGCTCCAGGTGCTCATAAACATCTCTAGGGGTTAAGTCCTCTAAACCGAGGAGGCTGATGATCTCCTCCACGCTCAAAGGCTTCGAAGCCTTATACAGGAGGGTGAGTATTCTCTCCCTAGTGGTTGACTCCTCATTCTCCACGCGTACCACCCTCTTAAAACTCTTTATACTTTAACGACATGTATATACTATATGGTGATGGATTTATGGGTAAGAGCTGGGTTAGAGAAATCTATGCTAAAAAGCTTCAAGAAATGATTGAGAGGGGGGAGATCTGGGAGATAAGGAGGTTGAACGGCCCCACAGGCCCCCGCGCGCTTGTGAACGGTAGGGAAATGATCATTCTATCCTCAAATAATTACTTGAACCTAGCTAATGACCCGCGGTTGAAAAAAGCAGCCGTCGAGGCGATGGAGAAGTATGGCTGGGGACCGGGGGCTGTATGGGCTATTGCAGGTTATCATGAACTCTTGGACGAACTCCATAGAAAGATAGCGGAGTTTAAGAGAACAGAGGCCGGGCTTGTCTTCCCAACAGGCTTTGCTGTTAACGCTGGCACAATCCCAGCAATCGTGGAGCAGGGAGATGTTATTTTATCCGACGAGCTGAACCATGGAAGCATCATAGACGGGATAAGGCTTTCAAGGGCTGAGAAAGTTGTGTACAAGCACTGCGACGTGGGCGATCTTGAGGATAAGCTTAGGCAGGTTCACGGGAAGTATAACAAGATACTCATAGTCACAGACGGCGTCTTCTCGATGGATGGCGACATAGCGCCTCTCGATAAAATAGTTAAGCTGGCCAGGGAGTTCAACGCAATGGTGTACGTTGACGATGCCCACGGTGAAGGAGTGTTAGGAGATGGGCATGGAAGCCCTGCACACTTCGGCGTTGACGAGGAGGTAGACTTCCACGTGGGCACGTTCTCTAAAGCCCTTGGATCCTCGGGCGGCATGATAGGAGGGGATTATGAGGTCATAGAATTCATTAGAAACAAGGCTAGAACATGGCTCCTCAGCACAGGATTCCCTCCAGCGGTGGCAGCAGCTAACTTGAAAGCTCTCGAGATAGTGATGACGGAGAAGGAGAGAATCAGGAGGCTGTGGGACAACAGGAACTACTTCAAGAAAAGGCTTGATGAAATGGGGTTCAACACTGGTAAGAGCCAAACGCCAATAGTGCCCGTGATAGTCGGAGACACTAAGAAGGCGAGGGAGCTGGCGAAAATGCTCTGGAACGATGGCATCTTCGTGGTCCCAATAGTGTACCCAATGGTGGCGAGAGGGACAGAGAGAATTAGAAACCAGGTTAACGCTGGACACACGATTGAAGACCTAGATAAGGCTTTAGCAGCCTATGAGAAAGCCGGTAGAAAACTCGGACTGATCTAGGTGACGCAACCTATGAAGAGAATCCTGGTTATTGGCGCAACAGGACAGATCGGCACCGAGCTGGTTCCAGCTCTACGCAAGCTATACGGGAACGATAACGTGGTGGCTGGATACCATAGCAAGCCGCCCACAGGCAAGCTGACAGAAGGCCCTATAGAGCAGGTGGACGTCCTGAGCAGGGAGTCTGTCGAAAAAGCTATCAAGAAGTACGATATCAACGAAGTATACCATATGGCTGCAATCCTGTCAGCTGCCGGGGAGAAAAACCCTCAGCATGCCTGGAGGGTTAACATGGATGGATTATATATCGTGCTCGAGCTGGCGAGAGAGTATGGTTTCAGGATCTTCTGGCCGAGCTCCATAGCAGCTTTCGGACCAAGCTCTCCAAAAGTCAACACCCCCCAGGTAACCATCATGGATCCCACAACAATGTACGGGATCACAAAGTATGCTGGTGAACTGTTGACAAGATACTACGCGTACAAGTTCAACGTTGACGTCCGCGGGGTGAGATACCCCGGGATTATAAGCAGTGAAGCCCTTCCAGGCGGTGGGACCACTGATTACGCTGTGGAAATATTCTACTACGCTCTTGAAGGGAAAAAGTACCGCTGCTACCTGAGGGAGGATACAATGCTTCCAATGATGTACATGCCTGACGCTGTGAAAGCAGCTATTCAGCTAATGAATGCTGACAGGAGCAAGCTGACGATTATGAGCGGCTACAACGTAGCAGCTTTCAGCTTCACTCCGAAGCAGCTAGAGCTTGAAATCAAGAAGTACATTCCGGATTTCAAGGTAGAGTACGCCCCTGACTTCCGCCAGAAGATTGCTGATTCATGGCCTAAATCGCTTGACGATAGTGTGGCGCGAAGCGAGTGGGGCTGGAGCCCTGACTGGAGTTTTGAAGCCATGGTTAAGGATATGTTGGGCAAGCTTGCATACAGGCTTGGTAAGACTGAAATTTTGGAGAGAATTAAGTAGTTTCTCCAACCAATATTTTTACCTGATTAGAAGACTCAATACCTCCTCGAGATCTTCCACAACATATTTAGCATGCTCACACGCAATCCCGCACGGCTTGACAGCGATAGAGATGCCTACTTGCTTGAAAACAGGGATATCCCACTTGCTGTCTCCAACATAAGCCACACTCTCCATTCTATACCCTTTGGATTCAGCGAGCTTTTTAATTACAAGCCACTTCTCCTTTAAAGGAACCCTGGCAACACCCCCTGGCACCAGCTCGTCATTAACAAATAACACGTCGTTGAATAAGCAGTCGCTAACCCCGAGCTCCCTGCAGATCCGGGAGACGAGGATGCCTATGCCACTGCTCACCACGGCGACAGGGTAGTTGTTCCTGAGCAGTTCACCTACAACTCTAGCCGCTGATTTCTTAGGCTTAATCTTTGAGAAAGCCTCCTCCACATGGTGCTTCTTGATAGGGGAGCCGAAGCTGTGTATCATCAGTGATATATCTATCTTCATCCAGTCTAGATAGCTTATCAACCCTTTCTCGTATAGTTCAGCGAAATACGAGTTGTCACGGCTACCGAAGAATTCGTGTAGGACCCGCCAACTACTATTGTTCTCGGTTAGGACACCGTCGCAGTCGAAAACCACTAGGGGCTTCATAACTTACCTATCACCGTTTTAAAATCATCTGGCTTAAGGGTAATTAATGATTACAGATCTAACGCGAACTAGGGCATTCGAGAATACTCTGCAAATCCCTGGACAAGAGGCTGGGATCGTCCTCTTTGAGCTCGATAACCATGTTAACCACGATCTTTTTCCTGTAAAACTTGATCTTCGCAAACCTGCCCTCTCCTAGCTCAACCCTGACCTCTTTCCTATCAGGATCCGACTCCATGTTAGGATACTTAGACTTCAGTAATGTAATCAACTCCCCTATGCTTCGACCCCGGTTATTCTTTCCATGACTACCTGCCTTATTATTCTTCAACATGCTTATCCTCGACTCCAAAGCCTTTGAGACTTCGACATAGTCGCGGTAAGCTTCCAACGCCTCCTCGAGTATTTTCACCAGCGCGTTTCTAAGACCATATGTATCGAAAACTTTGACCAAGTTATTGAACTCATCGCTCCTTAAGAATTGAGCTAATTTCTCAACATCCCCGCCATATATGCAGAAATCGAATTTTCC
>NZ_DBOUKL010000022.1:0-35694 GCF_059755995.1 Thermosphaera sp.
GTTCATATATGTTGAGGATCACTTGGTAAGAGACATTGGGGAGGAGGCTCCCCCGGAGTATGAGCTAAGCGATGTCGTGTACGATTTCAACAACCAAGCCTACGCTGTTCACGGCTTCAGCATGGTTTTAAACGGTGTTGAGCAACCTTTCAGCGGGGTCGCCCACCCAGACCTCTCTGTTTACACAGAGGAGGAGCTGGAGAAGATTGCTCTCAACGTTATCACCTTGTACTATTCCCTCGGCGTAACGCTCCCAGTTATTGAGACCGAATACCCGGGCGTTGTGAATAAGGCAGCCAAGGAGCATGGGCTCCAATTAGTGCTTGTTCACGATAGAGGTGTGGTGCCGCATTACACCAACATGCTTTACATTGAGAGGGATGGCGGGAAGCTCTACTACCAGGATTCGTTCACAGGCTTCGAGGACAGGGTTTTCTGCACGCCGGAGAAATACGGGGAGGATTGCATCGCGATCGATGCTAGAAGGGTTGACCTGCCACATCCGTCAGTTATCAGTGCTCTAAGTCGGGTCGACCTTGATCGAATACTTGAAGCCCTTTCCAAGCCGTATAAGTCCCTGGGCTTAGACAGTGGATGCCTGGGGAAGGGTTCAAGGTCTGACATACTGGTTTATGATTTAAGGAGCCCGCTTAAACAGCAACCTTTGATTCCCGAGGTATTGTTTAGAACGCCTTTTAAAAACCTCCAGCCGGATCTGGTCCTGGTTAAAGGCGATTTCGCCCTCGAGTACGGTGAAGTTCTCACAGTATCTCTTTCCAAAGGAATCTTCAAGGAGATTTAAAGGATATGGGCCCGCGGGGATTCGAACCCCGGGCCTCCCGGTTATCAGCCGGGCGCTCCACCAAGCTGAGCTACGGGCCCATTCAAAGATTATTGAAACATTTTCAACAGTATTTAAACCTTAACAAGGCTGCCCTCAATACTTTTCTTCATCACGCGTCTGCTTATCCGCTGCATTTCATCGGGCACTGTTTAAACAGTAAGTGGGTACGTCTTAATAAAGAGTTAACAGCCGGGTTATTAAGCTACAATGGGTCATCACTTCTCAGCCCGCCCATCGTATACATCCCCGGCTGTGATTTAATACTGTGTTAGCCGTAAATAAGTTTGAGCGTGAAACCATGTTGATTGTTCTGCAAACAGATTTCGGCTACAAAGACCCTTACGTCGGGGTGATGAAGGGGGTTATTAAAACCATCAACCCCGATGCCAAGATAGTTGATTTAACCCACGGCGTGATGAGGCACAATGTTCTCGAGGCAGCCCTCAACCTCCTCGTATCAGCTGAATACTTCCCCCGCGGCACGATCTTCGTAACAGTAGTCGACCCGGGAGTGGGGACGAGCAGGAGGGCTGTGCTGGTTAGAACTAGGAACTATGTTTTAATAGGGCCGGATAACGGGGTTTTATCGCTACTTGCCTTGAAAGATGGGGTTTTACAGGTATTCGACATATCGAACACGCCCTACAGGCTCCCCAGGGTTTCCAGCACGTTCCATGGAAGAGACGTCTTCGCCCCCGTGGCAGCATGGGTTAGCAGGGGCGTCCCGTTGGAGAGCACTGGTGAGCCGGTGCCCCCTGAAACATTGATCAAGCTTGAGGTTGAGGAGCCGGTGGTGAATCCCGGGCAGGGGTGGTTTGAAGCGGTTGTTCTAAGCGTGGATGTTTTCGGCAACATCTCCCTATACGCTGGCGAGAACGTGGTTGAATCCCTTGGGATACGTAAAAACGATAAGCTGGTAGTAGAGTCGCCGGGAGGCAGGATAGAGTGCACAATGGTCAACACCTTCGGCGAGGTCGGCATTGGCGAGGGGGCATGCTATATCAACTCGTTCGGATTCTTCGAGATTGCTGTAAACCAGGGGGATGCTTCAAGAATCCTTAAAACCATCCCGCTTGAAAAGGTAAGGGTGCATAGAAAAACGTGATGAAATAATCATGCTTTAAATGCTGGGGTTGAGTTAATTAATTATAGTAGAGATGTGTTTCCAATGTCCTCGGCTAGAACTGAACCCGTGCTGAGGTTTGGAGGGAGACTAATCAATATTATAAACTCCTTGGTAATAGTGTTGACAAGCATTATCCTACTAGTCACTCTCGGATTAATAGCTAAGGATACTTACTACCTAGTATGCAATTTCAACCAACTAGATTTCACATATATTCAGAGCATGGCTAACGAGGTCGTCTTCCTCTTCGTCTACATAGAGATTATAAGGAGTGCAATCGTGGCTAAGAGGCATCCTGAAATGTATATTGTCGCGCTCGCCGAAGTAGGGTTCATTGTTACAATACGTGACGTGATAAGATCCTCCATAATCGGGAATGAGGAAGGAATCATCTTAACATCCCTCTCAGTCCTCGTGTTCGCAGCCATACTCCTGCTAATGTATAAGTATATTATGCCGTCTAGAGTGCCTCCAGGGAGCGAATAGGAATGTCTACAGCCTACAGGAGTATTGGTAGGAACGTTTACGTAGTTTCCGGCAGCCCGGTCACCTTAATTATAAAATGCCCCGGCGCGAACTGGATTGTTGACCCCGGTCTACTCGGGAACAGGGAGAAGTTGTTGAGGAATGTTTTGGAAAGGCTGGGGGTCAAGGAGTACAATGTCCTCCTCTCCCACACCCACTACGATCACATTGAAGCGCTGGAGGCCTTGAACCCTTCGCGTATTTACGTATCAGTGCTCGAGTACACCTCACTTCTCAGTAGCATGGTTAGAAACATTCTCACATACGGATTCACGCAACTCCCGAGGATCCTAGGTGTTAGAAGTATTGATGTGGAGAAAGAGAAGGTTGAAATCGTTGAAGAAGGCTTTAAGCTAGGGGATTCCTGCGGAGAGCTCATAAACCTGAGCGGGCACTCCCCCGGCCTCGCCGGAATCGTGTTCGAGGGCTTCTTGTTCGTAGGGGACGCTGTATTCGGTGATAGATTGATTTCTAGAGTGGGCATACCTTACCATTTCAACGCAAAAAGAGCCTTGTTAACACTTGAGAAGATTAAGGCTTACGCTGAGAAAGGTTACTCAGGAATACTCAGCCACGGCCCCATCGCCAACAGTGAGAAGCTGTCGGAATACGTGGACCTTAACGCTGAAAGGCTGAGACTGATCAGAGAGCTAGTTATTGACCACCTCCTCCGGGAGCCCCTTTCGCTCGAGGAGCTGGTCGGGAGAATCCTAGGCAGGCTGGGGGCTGAAGTAAGCGTGGAAAACATTCTTCTAGGATCCGTAACGGTGAACTCGATCATTTCGGATTTACAAGGCGAATACGGGTTGAGCACTGAGGTTTCAGGAGGGCTTGTGAGGTATCGTTTAACGAGGAGTTAATTAATCTAAGTGTTACTCAGTACTCAAGACCCTCATCACGCTTGACTCAGGTCTCCCGAGGTCATCATGCAATTCTCAATATGTCTGCCCGGGTTATATTTTTGATTCAGTCCATGTCTACTCGGATTTTTCCACAGCGTATGGGCAGAGTTTCCTGAACATGCAGTAGCTACACTCCCATTCATACCTGGGATGGGCGGTATCCTCTACGAGTGTTTTAACGAGTGATTCAAGGCTTATCCTTTCCCTCTTAACCTGGAACTCGTAGATCTTATCCGGCGTGATATATATGAGCGTCCCGTTTTCCAGGTTCAATATCTCAAGGTATATTTTCAGCTGGTTTAGATGATGCTCCCTCGGGATATCCTGCGCGTAACGTGCTGTTTTAACCTCAACAACCAACCCTTCATCCTTCTTTAAAGCATCCACCCTGCCTTTGACGCTGTACTTCTCACCGTTAACCTCCACTTCTGTGGAAACCTCAACCTCGACCTCGAAACCCTTCTCCCTGAGCAAGGTCCCAATGCCGGCGTGAACCAGGTTGCCGAGTATTGCGGAAGGCTCGAACTTTATGGTTAGCTCAGGGTATAAGCGCCTCAAGTAGTATTTGTGGCTACACCCAACCAGGTCTGTCACATACACAATCTTCGGATTCTTAAGCTCCTCAAGCCTGTGAAGTTCTTCCTTCACATATTTTTCATACAGGATCTGGGTTATCTTTTCAAACGGCTTCACATAAATGCTCAATATGAAACACCTTATACCTGCAACATTTATTTAGAAAAGCACTCCCCGGATTTAATAATTCACCAACCATTTCACGCGTGGCAAGCCCGGTGTTTTCAGGGAGCTTATCCAACGGGAAGAACTGGGCATCCTCGGCGTCTGATCCAGCTCTCAACAACCCTGAAACCCTCCTGAGGATGAATTCGATAATAACATAGTGTTCCTCGCCCGGGCTGTTAGGAATCAACTCGATTACTCCGAAAACCCCGATAGGCTCAACCACAAGCCCTGTTTCCTCCAACATCTCCCTTACAATGGCTTCGGAAGCTGTTTCACCGAGCTTCTGCCTACCGCCTGGAATACTCCAGAAGCCTTTGCACGGAGGGTTCTTCCTCTTGACAAGTAGCACCTTGTTCTCCTCGACCAGTATGCCGCCGACAGACGGGGTTAGCAAGCCTAAACCCTCTCCTTGCTCTCCAAGTGCTTCACGTACATTTCAAGGTAAGTCTCCCCTATTACAGGGAAGGTTTTAGAGTATTTCTCTACGAGTCTCTCGAACTCCATCATTGCATCCTCATCTTTAACCTCTATCTCGAGGAAAACCCCCAGCGGCTCGAAGTAGTCTATAGAGGCCTCCAAACCTTTCTTAACCATCAATACTCTCTTTTTAAACAACCTCCATTCATCGTTAAACCCAAGACTCCGTAGCAGGCTTACAGCTTGAGAATGCTCCTCGGGCTTAACTTCCAGCTCAACCTCCTCGCGAATCTTCACCCCGCCCCCTACGCCTTTCAACCGCGGCCCTTTATATGTGAGTCTAACACTGACCACCCCGTTGCACTCCCTCCTCCTAAGCCTTAACGCCTGGTCGCTTGATGAAAGAAGCCTTCCAGCCGTGTCAAAGTACAGGTCTTCCTCGAGACAGGTTGCTATCCTTGCAAAACCGTCGCGTGAAAGCTCCTCTTCCAAGAACAGGGGATCCATGGTTACCTTAAACTTTACCTCCCTCTCCAACTCAACCACCCTCACCCAGTGCTTTCTCCCTGATCTTTGAAATAGTTTTCTCATTAATCCTTACTGCTTCTTCAGCCCTTGCTGAGCTCATAGTTCCAGAAGGCTCATAGTTAACCTCACGGCCTGTTAAACCGTTGAGAAAGGCTTCAACCCCCTTGGTTAACCCAACAGTGTAGCCTCCTTCAAGAATTATCAGTGCCTGAGTGTTGAGATTCCTTATAAGCCTCCCAAGGGCCGCGTACGATGCCTCGGTCAGCCTGAGATCGGCTAACCCGTCGTTGAGGAACCCGTCAAAGCCCGCGGAGACGACAAGGGCCTCGGGGTTGAAATCCGCCAGTAGCTCCTGAACCATGCTTAACACTCTCAAGTACACGTCATCCCATGTAAAAGGGTTGAAAACCAGGTTTGCCTTAAACCCGTACCCTTCCCCAGCCCCTATTTCGAAAGGATACCCTGTGTAAGGGTAGAGCGTGTCCGGGTGTTGATGCAGGTCAACCTGCAGGATCTTCTCCTCGTAGAAAATCTCCATCGTCCCATTCCCGTGGTGGACGTCGAAGTCCATCACCGTGATCCTGCTGAAACCCCTGTCCTTGAAGCCTAGCACAGCTGCTCCCGCGTTATTGAGTAGGCAGAAACCTTGCGAAGAAGCCCCCATCGCTTTTCCATCCCTCCCAGCATGGTGTCCCGGAGGCCTGGAAACATAGAAGACTGGTTCACTAAGGCTTAGCGCTAAATCATAGCTTGTCTGGAAGGTTGCATAAGCCAGCCCTAAAGAGTCTGCTGTTAAATATGTGTCTTCATCAATTATTGAGTAATTGCTCCTTGAAAGCTTCTCCAAGTATTGAATATAGCCTTTAGCGTGAATTCGCGAGGCAATTTTCCGGGCTTCTTGAACATCAACGCTCCTTGAAACATATTCCACCGTGAAACCCTGTTTATCCAGATTCCCGGTTAAAACAAGGATGCGGCCGGGGTTTTCCGGGTGCTTCTCCAACGGAGCATGCTTGATGGTTGACTGCTTCTCAACAATGATTCTCGCCAGAATGATCCACCCTGTTTATCAAAAAGTATTCGAAACGTTTGGTAGACGAATCATGTTTTTCATCGCTACGAGGCGTAGTAAACCCCTTTATACAAGTACTGTATCAGCTCATCCTTGTTAATATTTCTGGGAACGCGGACTATGGCCAGGTTCGGGTGGCCTGCAATATCTAATGCCACGCCTTCCCCGACAAGAAACTTCGCAATCCTGTATGCTCTACCATTCGATGCTTTTAAAACCAGTAGTGAGTAATCCCTGTTGGTGTTGGCAAGCAACGCTACAGGAGATTTAAGAATCGATGAAACCCTGGATGCTAGGGCAGTGACACCTCTCTTCTTCCAAGCATTCCTCGCGTCTATGAACCTTAAATCACCTATTTTAACAGCTGCAACAGCCAGTTCAACAGCCTTATCACTTATCTCCTTATCCCTCTGCTCAATACTGATCTTGACCTTCTCCCAGAGCTTCTCATCAAGCGGCATTGGAAGGGGTGCCGGGGATGCGAGCCAGTCTATGATTTTAACCCAAAGATTCTCATCCCTCTCAACAGTTAATGCTTTCGAGAACATCTTTGTCAGCTCGAAAAGCTTTATGTAGTTGCTTGGTACTCTTCTACCCGTGTCCATGTACTCGACGACTTCCACGAAGCTTTTCAAGCGCTGGTGGATTGATATCCCCTTGTTAACCAACTCCCTATAGACCAGGGTTGAGGTAGGGCTCCTGTAGTCCACTAGAACAGTGTCCGCAATTGCTTCAATCTCCTTAATTCTTTGAACACTAGTAATGTGGTGATCCACGTACATGATTTTCTTCACGCCGAAGTGCTCTCTCAGCATCCTGCAGATGTTCCTAATAGTGTCGTTGAACGGTAGGTCGAGGAAAACCACCAGGTCGTAGTTCCCGGATAGGCTTGATAGGAAGTATTTCACCCTGTCCGGGTCAACCGGTGTCTTATCCACAACGCCCTGGCACTCCAATGGGTACTTCCCCAGCTTCTCCTGCGCGTATGTTATAAGAGCGGTTGCAACTATCCCGTCAGCATCCCAATCTCCTGCGGCAAGAATCCTGCAAACCTTGCTCAATCAAACCACCTGTAAGCACCCCTGTAAATCTTACACTTAAAACATGATTTTTATATGTGTTCTTCTTGATGAGCCTTGGTTAATTTAGAGGAGATAGTAGAGAAAATCAGGAGTTATGCTTCAGCCCAGTGGAAGACTTTGAACGATGAAGATTCCAGGAAGCCTGCTGAAACCGTTGAAAAAAGCAGTGACGTAGAGCTCCTTGCGGAGCCGAGGAAGGCTTTAAAACACTTTGATAGCTCGCTAGCTAAGGAGAGCCACTACTTTAACATCTACGCTGTTGACAGTAGCTCAAGAGTGGTTGAAACCCCTTACGTGTTCGTAGCGATTACTACGGGAAGCTTGCTGAGCAGGTTCACCGGGAAGGCCGTTGACTGCCCACCAATAAGCTTCATCACAGGAGCCGTTGAGGATGCGTGCAGGTTTTTAACGATCATCCCTAGTTTTCAAACCCCCGTAGACTTCGATGATAGATTGAAAAAAATCCTGTACACGGAGAACCCTGTAGGTGTAAGATACGACCATGACTACAACAAGTACGTGATACTCGAAGAAGCCAGGCTTTTAACCGAGTCATACCTGGTTTCAAAAAGTGTTGAGGAGGGTTTGCTTGAAGACTCTATCCTCCTCGTCGACGGCCCGTTAATCTATCCCTCCACAATAGAGGTTTCCACGCCCTACTCGGCAAGGTTTATGGTTTACAGGAGTAGCTTGGAAGCAATTAACAGGGATAGGCTGGCATTGTGGGGGGTTATACGTGAAAGAAACGCGCTAGCAATAGGTATTGTGAAGAGACTGTATAAAAGCTATTATCTAAGCTCGTGCGATCCTTTGAGACTAGGTGTTTCAGACATCAATGACGAAACCTACTTGACAGCACTGTCGAGGAGCATTGCTGGGGAGGAAGGCCTCCGGCCTTACATCCTAGGACCCTTGAGGATCCGGACAACCATGTCGAATTCAACAAGGATTGAAAGGGTTGCATGGTATGTTGGAATCCCGAGAAGACTGTACACTTCTAAGACGCCCCTGACACATTATACCCATTACAGGGTTGAAGTCCTCGGGGACGTTGCTGATGAGAGTGTTTTGAAGCCTGTGGTCTATGATAGCTTGAACATCGGTTCCCTACTCCCTGTTTCCATCATCCTTGCCGATCGGAGAGCGAAGAAGTTTTCAAGCATTCTTTTACAATACCTTGTCTTCTCAATGGGTCTTGAGAAAGCTGGTTTACATCAATACTTAACTATTTAACAATCCTGATCATTCAGTAATCATGGTGTCCCGGTTTTGAACACGGATTTTGTGAAATCCCTTGAAAACAAGTTAACAACAGCTGTTGAAATCGCTAAAAAGTATGGGAGGATAATCGGCTTTGTCTCCAGGACAAGCCCCTCCCGGATTGATGAGGACGGAGGTTTTGTCTACTTTGAAGTAGACCCTTTAATATACTTTAACGAGTTCATGGATATTGCTTCAGCAGGTGGCTACCTCGCGGTTGTTGATTTGAAAACTCTTCACCTCGTAAGCCTTAAAATAGCTGCTGTGGAGAGGCGTGATGTTCTCGCGGAACTAGACGTGCCGGAGATGTACGTTGCGGCTCCAACAACTGAGGTTACGGGGTTGCTTACAAAGACAAGGATTAAGGCTAAACCACTGCTCTCCTACGATGTTTTCACGGACACTGTTATCTCAGCCGACTACGTGATTGAGCCCCAGAGTCCTGTGATAAAGCTGGAGGATACCAGGGCTATTCAGAAAATACTTGGTTTGCCGACAAAAGGGGTTTTCCTAGGCTACGTCACGGTTGGAGACAAGGTATTGTTCGAAGGTAATGCGGAGCTCTACCTTCCGTTGAAGGCTTTCTACCAGCACATTCTCGTGGTCGGCACAACGGGAAGCGGTAAGACCACATTGATTAAAAACATGGTTACATCCCTCTCCTCCAAGTTCAACACTCCCGACAATGCTTCAGTGGTCATAATAGACCCTAACCGTGATTACTTAACCCTGAACCTGGAGCCTCCCTGGATTACTGATGAAAGCCTCATTACTGGGGAGAAAAAGTTACTGGAGAGATTAGCCGGTAAAGTCGAGCATCCCTGTGGAATAATAATACTCCTGCCTGCGACAAAGTATGTTGTCAGCAAACATGTTGAAGATGGTTCAACATGGGTTAAAATTCTCAGGAACATAGCTCTAGAATATTTTAGAGATATAGTAGAGCCTATCTCTTATCGATTCGGCTTCCGCTACGAGGTAAGAAACATTGACGTTATCGAGCAGCCTGGCGACAAGTTCCCTCTAAGATACGTTAAGCTCTCAGCCGTTATCGACTATAAGGGTAAGAGGGAGGAGGCTGAATACATCATTGTCCCATATGCTTTCAGGTTCACGGATTTCACCCCGAGAGAGTTTATCTCGCTCAATCCCTATTTCACCAGGCAGGCCAAGGATTCGCTGACAAGGCTTTTAAGGTACATGTATGAGACCGGGCTGAGGATTGAAACAGTCTACGACATATACGATGCCTTACGGGATGCGCGGGCTAGGCTGATGGAAAGAGAGAGGGCTCCAAGGGGGATTGTGCTTGACCCTAATAAGGAGCACCTGGTGGAACTGGTTAAGGAGATAGCCATACATAAGAGCACGCTCGAGAACATTCTAAGACAGGTAGGCTCAATAATTGACACAGGGTTTTTCGACATCGCTGTCAGCACGCAGAGCGGTGAAAAGTATCTTCAGGAGCCCCCGCTGGAGCTAATCCTTGATAAACACTTCGAATGGTTTAACGGATACCCTATCGTTGCCGACCTTGAATACCCTCTCCAACACTCCATCGCGGATCCTGAGAAAATCCTAAGCATAATAGCCTTCAGAATACTCAACAAGATTTTCGAGTGGAAGCTACAGCAAACCCGCGGGAGAATGGAGTCTAAGCCCGTGATAATAATCATGGATGAAGCCCACCGCTTCTTCCCCAGCAAGTCCGGGGTGGAGGATTATGTCGAGCATGTTTCATCAATGATTGACAGGATAGCCCGGCTTGGAAGAGCGAGGAAGCTGGGCATCGTGTTCAGCACTCACAGCCCAAGGGATGTTCACGACATTATTCTTCAACTAGCGAACACGAAGATTATTTTGAGAACGGATAAAAGCCATATAGGTCTCCTAGACCTCCCCCAGGAGTATCGCGAAACAGTGGTGAGAATGAGCGATAGAGTAGCAGTTTTGAAAAGCCATGTGTTGAGGCTTGGCTACGTTACCTTTAAAACAACTCCCCCGTTAGCCGGTCACTACGATCTCTCAGCCCTGGAGTCCCCTGGACAGGGAGTTTTTAACGTGGAGAATTCTCTGAACCACGGTGAGAACGGAGAGGATGAGCAGAGCGTAAAGGATGATGCTGGCGGCGAGCCTGTCCCACGCGGTAGTGATTAAAACCAGCGTTACAAGCAGTATTCTTTCAGCTCTCTCAACAATACCCACCCCTTCCATCTTTAAGCCCAGCGACTCCGCCTTAGCTCTTACATAACTGGTTAAGAATGCCGCACTCATTAATGCAAGGACGATGAACTCGTCGAACCCTACTGTGAGCAAGGAGGCTATTATTATGAAATCGTTAACCCTGTCAATAGTTGAATCCAGGAAGCTTCCGAGCAGCGAGGTTTTACCACAGTTCCTGGCAACTGCGCCGTCCAGCGCGTCTAGAGCCCCGGATAAGACTATTGCTACTATGAAAACCCAGAGGGGCCTTCCCGTCATGAGCGAGAAGAGCCCTGTGGTTAAAACCATTGTTGATGAAAGTGTTATCCAGTTGGGGTGCACGCCCAGCCTGCAGAGAGGCTTAGCTAAAAGGCTTGTTAAGCCTTCAATCCTCTTCCGTAGATTAGTCAACAATGCATTTATCACCGCATACTTCTAAGCACTGCGCCTTCATTTTTAAAGCATCCTGCTCTAGAACCGGGCTCTCGCTAATGATCACTGCGTCAACCCCGGCTTCGCAAAGACCCTTGCAGACCGTTTTGAAGTCTGGACCATACTTCTCCTCGTCAAGCGTGCGATGCTCCCTCTCCCCTCCCTTCCCGAACTCTATCTTGGAGAAGTGTATGTGTAAGGGTTTCAACACTTCTGTTCCAAGCGAGGACTCTATCTTCTCAATAACTTTCAAAACATCATCTATTTTAGTGATAAACCTGCCGAAAAACCTCGCGTATAAGTGTGCGAAATCAACCACAGGCCTAACCTTCTCCAAGCTCTGCGCTATCAGTATTGTTTCATCAAGATCTCCAACCTGGGATGCCCTCCCGGTTGTCTCGGGCCCGAGCCATACTCCGTGAGCACCTATTTCGGTCCTGTACTCTACCACTTGATTAAGGTTTTCAATCACTTTTCTAACAGCCTCCCGGCGTGAGGGAGAGTCCTTGTAGTATCCAGGGTGGAAAACCACTACGTAAGCCCCCATCCAGTACGCCGCCGCCACTGATTCCTTCAACCTCTGAATGCTGGCTTCAACCGTTGACTTCTTGCCTGCAAGGTTGAGAAAGTATGGTGCGTGCAGGCTTAGTAAAACATTCCTGCTCCTGGCTTCCTCGCCGAAAGCCCTAGCCTTCTCCTCCTTGATGTTCACGCCTCTAACAGCCTCATACTCCATAGCGCTCAAGCCCATCTCCCTGAGGAAGGCTGGGGCTTTTAACAGGTCCGAGGACTTCATCGTTATAGGTTTGCCTGCGGGACCATAGCGGTAATGGGGCAATCTCCCACCTTTGCTTATATATTTCTTCAAGCAGTAAATAAACCGGTGCGTGATGGTTTTGAAGCCTGTTAAAATCGGCGAGGAGCTGTTGTTTAAAGGTTTAAGATTTCAAGTTGTCAGGAGAAGCTACGCGAAAAGCGAAGGCGAGGTTTTCCGTAGGGATGTCGTATTGTTTCCTGAAGCTGTAGTTGTCCTGCCCTTTCTCGATGGTGAGAGAATTATCCTGATAAAGCAGTTTAGGCCGTCAATAGAAGACTACATAATAGAGGTTCCAGCTGGAGTTATAGATGGTGGTGAAACCCCCGAGGAGGCTGCCAGGAGGGAGCTTGAGGAGGAGATAGGTTACATCCCTGGCGAGTTAGCACTGCTGGGGGAGTACTACCCTACCCCGGGGTATAGTACTGAGAAAATGTATTTTTACGTTGCGAGAAATCTCCGATACGTGGGCGCGAAGCCTGAGAAGTACGAGATTATCGAGCCTTTCACAGTAACCCTTGAAGAAGCCTACTCAATGGTAGAGGAGAATGTGTTGAAGGATATGAAAACGGTGCTAGCCTTGCTTTTATACGGTTTTAAACATAAAATGGAGAGGTAAGCCCGGGATGAGCATTGAACTATCCACTCTTAAAAGGGCTCTGTCGATTAGACTGGTTTTCGAAGGGGTAAGCGGCTGGGCAACGCGTGAGCTTATCGAGGTAATCGAGGATTATCTAATGGAGAGGTTGCCTCTAATACTCAACAACTCCCTGGAGCCGCATGGATACGAGGCGTCAGTCCTAGACGTGGACCCGTGCACCATTCTGCCGGACGAGTCGATATGCAAGGATAGTATAGCAGTAGCTGTCTACGAGCACGGGGGCTCCAAACCCTTATTCTACGCAATATACTTATGGAGGAAGGGAGATAACACGTTTGCCTTCGAGCTTGCCCGCCTCGTACAGAAAGAGTGAGCATTAGATACAATGACGCTGTTATAACAGTGTTTTATATAAGGGTTGTTTATAAATTCAGTAATTAGGTGTCCACGTTGTCGTTCATGCGAAGGAAGAGGGGTCTACCTGTAAGGGCTTCTGACGTCATGTCGACGCCGCCGGTCACTGCTGAGGAAACCTTGCCTATAGAAGAAGTTGCTAAGAAAATGTTTGAGAATGATGTTTCAAGCGTAATGGTGGTTGACAATACTGGAAGGCTTGTCGGGATAGTGACGGAGAAGGATGTGGTCGGTGCTGTTGCGATAGGTAGGATTGGAAGCAACCTCCCTGTTGCAAGGTTTATGAAGGAAAACCCTATCACTGTTGGCCCGGATACCCCGCTGGATGAAGTCTTAGAGAAGATGAGGCGTTTCAACATACGCCACCTGCCCGTAGTAGATAAGGGTGGGAAGCCTGTTGGCATGGTGTCCCAGAGAGACCTGCTCGACGTTGTGCTTACATTGTTGAAGATAATCTCTTAAGGAAACAGCGTTCTCCACAAGCATTAATCACCCAGTCATATTATTTTTAATTCCCGCTAACCCCTATCTAATTACTTAGTGGTTGCTTTGTCTCAACTTCAGAGAATAAGGCCAACCAAGATAGAGCTCATCAGGCTCCGTAGACAACTAGTTTTGGCTGTGAAGGTTCACAAGGTTTTAAGAGAGCGTTTAACCATTCTAGTCAACGAGTTCCTGGCCCAGCTCCGAGAATCAATTGAAAAGAGGAGGAAGATTAACGATCTGATTCTCCCTGTTTATAACAGGGGTGCGGGATTGCTCGGTGTTTACGGGGAGAATGTCTATCAACTCTTCCATAGAACCACTCCCGCCTTAACAAGCGTCCTCACCACTGAGAACATAATGGGTGTTTCAACAAGGAGCATAGTGCTTAAGGCGCCAGGGGAGGATAAAGCGGTTTACGCAGGACTCAAGGACTTCCAAGCCCAGGCCTACGAGCTGCTTAAAGCTATAATAGAGCTTGGAAAAGCTGAGGAAGCAGTCTTAGCACTGGGCCGGGAGATAAAGTCCACTAAGAGACGTGTCAACGCGTTAAACTACATAATAATTCCGAGGCTGAGAGAGCAGATTCGAGTATTAAGGATGAAGTTTGACGAAAGAGAGAGGGAGGAGAAGTCCAGGCTTAAGAGGGTGAAGAATATACTGGAGAAGAGGAAGAAGCTTGAGTGAGAACCAGGATGCTCTAACAAGGTATCTCGAAGGCGAGCTAAGACTTGTCAACAAGCATGTGCCATATAAAAGGAAAAAACTATGCGAACTACTCGGGGAGCCAATACCATACATTGTTTTAAGAGATGGCTCCATCCATGTTTTCGACCCTGAGGAGTTGAAGAGGTTGAAACAGGTTCTAAGGGATAAAGCCTGCGATTTAAGTCTCCCGATAATAATAGAATACGTGCCCAGCGATCAAGAAGGATTCTACGTTGTAAACGGCGCCTTAGAGGTTGAAGCCGTCTCCAAGGTATTGGAGTGTGAGGGGAAAGAAGGGCAACTGATTCTCTACAGGCCCCAGATCATAGAGCTACGTAGGAAGCTGCGGACATCAACCACAATCTTAATAAAACCTGGCGGTAGATAGCTCCATAAGGAGTGGTCTTATCTTGAGCCTTGCTGAAATAGACAGGATGGTAGACGATATTTTGAAAGAGGCGGAGAACAAGAAGCTCACCATTCTCAAGAATGCGCAAAAGAGAGCTGAGGCGATAAGGCAATCCCCCATCCCCGTAGAAGAGTATGTGAAAAAGGCTCAGGAGATTCTTAAGGAAGCTGAAGAGCTTGCTAAGCGTATTATCGCTGAAACCGAGGAGAAGATCGCGGAGGCCAGGATGATCCCGGAGGATAAGAAGCGAGAAGTATTGGAGTTGATTAGAAAATACGTTACGTGGTCAAAATGAAGGCGTTGCTAAGCAAGCCTGCGAGAATGGTTAAAGTAAGAGTTGGGGGGTTTAAAGAGAAAAAGGATGATCTATACCGCCTCCTGGAGTCAATAGGTGTTCTAGATCTTAGAGAAGTAAAAGAAGCCGGGGAAATCGTTGAGAAGTTGGAGAAGGCTAGGAAGCTCCACGACTCCATAACGAAAATCCTGGGAAAGGGTGGTGTTAAATCCATAGATGCATCGTTAACTGCTTACGAGTACTCAGCCCTGAGTATGGACAAGATTGAGGAAGATGTTAGAAGAATTGAGGAAGAAGTATTCAGCATAGAGTACAGGGTGAAGAGCCTTGAGGCATTTCTCTCCTACTTGTTGGAGCTGAATAAGCTGGCAGGGCTTCTCCCAGAGGATCTTGAAACCTCCTGGTTAAGCTTTAAAGGGAAACACTTAACCTCCATAGCAGTGGTGGGTAAAGCCCCCTCTGTAACCGAGTTTCTGAACAAGTACAGCGGGGTTAAAACGATTTATAAAACCGTGATAGATGAAGAGGAAGTTGCAATACTGGTTTTCCCAAGCATTGATTACAACGAGTATGTTAAAGAATTGTCCAGGGTAGGGGCTAGACATATACCGTCTGAAGCTCTAGACGCTGTTAAAGATTGTAAAACAATAGGCGAGTTGCGGAGAACCCTACCAAGCATTATTGAGCAAAAAACTGCTGAAATAAACTCCTTAAAAGAGGAGTTGAGAAAGACTGTTGGAAAATATGTGGAAATCCTTGGAAAGTACCTGCTCTTCTTAGACAACGCGGTTTCAAGCTCTCGAGTAATTGTTGCAACATCCGAGCTCAAGCACTTCGTGTTTGTTGAGGGATGGGTGCCTGAGAAGTATTTGGACAAGGTTTTAAAAGAAATCAGGGAAAACCCCCTTACAGCTTTTCTAGAAGTTGAAAAGCCGAGGAAGGGTGTGGACACTCCTCCATCGTTAATGGAGAATCCGAAGCCGTTGAAGCCTTTCGAGATAATAACCAAACTCTACGGCACCCCGTCTTACTGGGAGATTGATCCTACACCATTGGTAGCCTATTCCTTCGCATTCTTCTTCGCCCTCATGAACAGTGATGTGGGATACGGGTTAGCAGGAATCTTCGCCATACTTTTCTTCCTCGACAAGCTCGTGGACGATCCTTCAAGCGAGAACTATAGAAAGTTTAAACAGGTCTTGCTGATAAGCAATGGACTATCTATCATCGCCGGCGCATTAGCAGGCGCCTTCTTCGGAGACCTGCTACCAGTATTCTTTAAAATCCAAACACCCGTGTTAATGGCATTCTTCACATCTCCCATAGAGCTGATCAAGCTGTCGCTAATTATAGGGCTAGTACATGTGAACATCGCGCATGTCTTCGCCATCTCCAAGTTCATCAATGAGAGGAGGAAGGCGGATCTACTGAACGAGATAGGCCTATTGTTATCCGAATTGTTCGGCATTCCCTACATACTGCTTGTATTCTTCAACTACGAAGTACCGGTCCTAGGGAGTCTCGGAGGCGATACGCTCTTATATTTAACATTGATCAGTATCGCTGTGCTGATCGTGGCAAACTACTTACTTATGAAAGGGATGGGCCTCTTCATGTGGATATTCCAGTTAGCAGGGATTCTTGGAGACGTGTTAAGCTACGTCAGGCTGGCGGGGGTCGGGCTGGCAACATACTACATGTCCATGACTTTCAACACCATGGTTAGCCTGCTGAGCACGTGGCTCTCCACTATGATTCCGCCGATCGGGTTCTACCTCGGCCTCATGGTTGCAATCCCGTTGCTCATTGTTGTCCACTTAATGGTTCTGATACTCTCAATTCTAGGCGCCTTCATCCATTCGCTGAGGCTCTGCATTCTAGAATTCTTGTCCAAGTTCTACACGGGAGACGGGAGGGACTACTCGCCTCTGAGAATAATTGTCTCCCGGAGAATAGTGATCAAGTAGGGTTGCAACACTTTTATACTCCATGCTGTTTAAACATTATTGGTGATTTAAGCTTGGACCCGCTAGCAACCAGTATAGGTTACATTGCCGCTGTTCTCCCTCTGATGGGAGGTGTTATAGGATCGAGCAAAGGAATGCAGTATGCCGCCAGCGTAGGTGCTTCTGTTCTCGCTGAAGAACCCACCCAGTTTAGAAACGTGTTAACGCTTGCAGCTCTCCCAATGACCCAGACATTCTACGGGCTTATTCAAATGATATACTTAATCCTGATATATGCTCCAATAAGGGATGGAACCATTGAGCTCTCCAAGGCGCTGGCCCTGCTTGGACTAGGCTTCGTCGGATTCATGGCAGAGGCCATATCCGCGTGGGCTCAAGGAGTTGTCTGCGCCAGCGGCATAGCTGAGCTACCGAGGACGAAGGGTGCTAACTTCGTGACTACTGTCATCCTCGCAGCCTATGTCGAATTATGGGGGATTCTTGGAATAGTCTTCATGATACTAGGGACTACCCTGATAGGGTGAAGAAGATTTTGGATTTAAACCAGCATTTAACAGAGGCGCGCGAGAGAATTCTCGAGGAAGCGAAGAAAAAAGCGGAGTTAATAATAAGAGAGGCTGAGAAGGAGGCTGAGGTAATCGTTAGGGAAGCAGAGGAGGAGTGGAGGAGAAGAGCTTTAGAAGAGGAGAACAGGATTCTGGAGGAGGCTAAGAGGGAGGCCGCGCTTAAAATATCCGAGGCTCGGAGGCTTTCAAGGCTAAAGATCTCTCAAGAAATGTCCCTCATTATTGAAGAATTATTCAAGGAGGCTGAGAAAGAGCTGGACCATCTCGATCCTTCTGAAATTGAAAAATCCCTCGAGAACCTGCTGACGGAATCGCTGAAGTACGTTGAGAAACCCAGAAAAATCTACGTTTCAGAAAAAGATGTGGAATCCATGCGTCGAATTCTAAGCAAGCTGGGACTGGGAAACGTTGAAGTAGCCCCTGTTAACATAAAGGGTGGTTTAATCCTTGAGTCGGAATCCGGTATCTTAGTAGATAACAGCTATGAGTCGAGGCTGAAGCTTGCTAGAAGAGCACTAATACCGCTCATACGTAAAAGCCTTTGGGGTTGAGTAGGCGAAAATGAGTAAGGCGAAAACCTCCTCGCAAGGCTTGGAATACGTTACGCTTGAAGATGCTTTATCAATGCTTCAATACTCGGATCTCGCTAACGCTTTCTCATCCATGGCGGAGAAGCCGTGGGCCGGCAGGGTTTTGAAAAGAGTAACCACTGCTACCTACACCCTGATCGATGTTCAACGAGACATTGATGACTTCTTCATTGACAAGATAGTAGAGCTACTTGATAAAACAAAGAATAAGGAGGCTAGAAGCTATCTCAACTCGATGACGAGCCTGTCGGAACTAGTCAACGTTGTCGTAGTCCTCCACAATATAAGTATTGGGCGAAAACCAGTAGTCATATTCCCAACACCCCTTGCCAGGAAAATCCCCCTGGTAAAACCTGAGGAGTTCGACATAGATGCGCTCAGGAGAAGTGTTGACAAAGTATTCGCGAGACTGGTAGACCGGTTCGTTCAGAGCAAAGAGCTGAGCATGAGGGAGATAGCTCTAGCGCTTCACAGATCTGTTGCAAATATCGATAAAGTATTAAACTACAGGATTTGGAGAATAGTCGGAATATATCACGATGCGATGGCTGTTAGGCTTTGCAGGATGTTTCCCGAGTTGTCCAAAGAGCCGCTCTACCCCTTAATCATGGAGGACAATGTTTTCAGGGAAGCCTGTAGCTCGGATTTAACCGAGCTCGCGAAAATATCATCAGGGTATAGAAAGATTGTGCTGGAATTATTCGATGCCTTAACGGATTCATCAACCATTCTCAAAGGAGTTGAAGCCTTCGACCTCGCCACGGTTTTAACTACTATGAGTCTTTCGAAAACTCTCACAGGAGGCTACGTGGAGGAGAGGGTTAGAAGACTTGTACGTTTAATGGGAAGCAGCGTTATTTTGAAACTAATAGTTCTATCCATTTACACCGAGACATATAAAGTCGAGCTTCAGAGGTTGTTAAGCAAATGGCTGAAGTAAAACAGCCTGTGTTTCCCGAGAAGAAAATACTAGTTGTAGGGGATCCTATCCTCGGGTTAATCGGGGTTGCCGCAGGCGCTGACGCCATAATCTACAAGGACAACTGTGAAGAACTCGTTAGCGAGTTAAGAAAAGTAGTAGAGAACTATAATGTTCTAATCTACTTCCGCAACATCGAGGATGATTGCAAAAGTTTGCGAGACCTCGTACCCTTGTTGAAAGAAAAGGTTTTAACCATTCCGCTTGACCATCCAAAAGAAGCCGGCAGAATCGACGTAGCCGAGTATTATAAGAGCCTTGTCAAGAAGTATCTCGGGATAAGCATTGAGTTTTAAAATATTGAATCGCTTTATTATTATGGGTCTAACCTACCTGGACCCATGTGCTTGCTTAAGGTGTTTGGTTTGGAGAAGAAGGGAGTGGTTTTCCGGGTATCTGGCCCCCTTGTTATAGCTGAAAACGTCAAAGGCGTGGGAGTTTACGAGGTAGTGGAGGTTGGAGAGGAGAGGTTAATAGGCGAGGTCATAGGGGTTGAACAGGACAAGGCTGTAATACAGGTCTACGAGGATACAACTGGTTTAAAGGTTGGGGAGCCTGTCTACCTCACAGGGCAACCACTGTCAGCTGAGCTGGGACCGGGGCTGATAACGTCGATCTTCGACGGTATTCAAAGACCCCTCCCAGTTATCCAGGAGCTATCCGGAATCTTCGTTAGAAAAGGGGTTAAGGCAAGCCCTCTTCCCAGGGATAAGAAATGGGATTTCAAACCATTAGTGAAGCCTGGTGACAAGGTTGGCCCAGGAGACTTCATAGGAGTTGTGAAAGAAACCGAGCTGATTTCTCATTACATCATGGTTCCTTTAGAAGCTAGAGGAGTAGTTGAATGGGTTGGTGGGGAAGGCTCATACACTATTGAAGAACCGGTGGCTAAAATCAATGGTGTTGAAGTGAAAATGTATCAGAAATGGCCTATTAGAAAGCCCAGGCCTTTCAAAGAGAAGCTCGACTCGAAGGAGCCCCTTATAACCGGGCTCAGGGTTATCGACTTCCTCTTCCCGATCGGGAAAGGTGGAAAGGCCGCGATACCAGGGGGTTTCGGCACGGGGAAAACCGTCACCCTTCAAGGGCTGACGAAGCGTAGTGAAGCAGACGTCACCATCTATATTGGTTGCGGGGAGAGAGGAAACGAGATGGCTGATGCACTCCACAGTTTCATCAAGCTGACTGATTTCAGAACCGGGAGGCCCTTAATGGAGAGAAGCGTGTTCATCGCTAACACTAGCAACATGCCCGTTGCGGCTAGAGAAGCAAGCGTGTTCATGGGTGTTACAATAGGAGAGTATTATAGGGATATGGGCTACAATGTTCTGCTGGTAGCCGACTCTACAAGTAGATGGGCTGAGGCGATGAGAGAGATTAGTGGAAGACTTGAAGAGCTGCCGGGTGAGGAGGGGTTCCCAGCCTACCTTGGATCCAGGCTCGCATCATTCTACGAGAGAAGCGGGCTTGTGAAAACCATTGGAGAACCTTCTAGAACAGGGAGCTTAACCATTATCGGCGCGGTTTCACCCCCCGGCGCTGACTTCAGCGAACCCGTCACCCAAGCCACGTTGAGAGTGGTAAGGGCTCTCTACGCGCTCGACGTCGGCCTGGCTTACCGTAGACACTACCCATCCATAAACTGGCTGACAAGCTACAGTCTCTATGTGGATCATGTTAAAGAATGGTGGAGTAAGCAGGGAGAGGAGTATGGATTGCTAAGGGAGAAATTGATGAGTATTCTCCAGAAGGAGGCTGAGCTGGAGGAGCTGGTTCGACTGGTTGGCACTGAGGCGTTGCCAGCAGAGGATAAGCTTACATTAGAGGTTGCGCGCATGGTGAGGGAAGATTTTCTCCAGCAGGATGCGTTCAGCCCTGTTGACGCTTTCTCGCCCCCGTCGAAGACTCTATACATGGCTAAAGTGATCAGCTTGTTCCACGACTACGCCTTCGACGCTTTGAAGAAGGGGGTTGGGCTGGAAAAAATCCTAACTATGAAAGTCAAGGAGAAAATCGCGAGAATGAAGGACATCCCGGTTTTCGACTATGAGAAAGCCTTCCAGGAGATCATGGATGAGATTAAGAAAGAATTCGAACTACTTCTACAGGAGGTGGGGTAGTTGAGCCTAAACCTGGTTATTAGGGAGAGCCGCAGGCTCCATAGAGCCCAGGGAAGCCTGCTTTTCGTTGAAACCATCCCCGGGGTCTCCTACGGCGAGCTGGTTGAGATCTCGTTACCGAATGGGGAGGTTAAGCTTGGGCAGGTAATAGATGTCGGGAAAACAGCAACGGTCATACAGGTGTTCGGCGGGGTTTCGGACATTGACCTGCAGAAAACCACTGTGAGATACAGGGGCGAGGTTTTAAGGGTTCCTGTTTCCATAGACATGCTTGGAAGAATTTTGGATGGTTTCGGCAGACCCATTGACGGCGGAGGGGAAATAGTCCCGGAGGAATACTTCGATATCAACGGCTACCCGCTTAATCCTTCAGCCAGGCTACCGCCGAACGAGTTCATTGAGACAGGGATTTCTGCTATAGATGGATTGTTCAGCATTGTGAGAGGGCAGAAGCTCCCTATCTTCAGCGGGTCGGGACTCCCCCATAACAGGGTGGCTGCGCAAATAGTTAGGCAGGCAAGGGTTTTGGGGAAAGAGGAAAAGTTTGCAGTAGTCTTTGCAGCGATCGGCGTCCCATACGATGACGCCATGTTCTTCATAGAGAGCTTCAGGCAATCAGGAGCCATGGAGAGAACTGTGGCGTTGATAAACACTGCTAACTCCCCCGTCATAGAGAGGATTGCCACACCACGCTTCGCACTGTCAATCGCCGAACACCTAGCCTGGAACTACGACATGCACGTGCTCGTGGTGATGACCGATATGACTTTCTACTGTGAAGCCTTGAGAGAGCTCAGCGCGGCAAGGGAAGAGGTACCCGGGAGAAGAGGGTATCCGGGTTACATGTACACAGACCTAGCCACCATATATGAGAGAGCTGGGAGGGCTTCAAACAGGAAGGGCAGTATCACCCAGTTCCCCATTCTAACAATGCCCGACGACGATATAACGCACCCCATACCCGACCTCACCGGCTACATTACAGAGGGGCAGATAGTGTTCTCACGTGGAATGTGGCTTAAGGGAGTGTACCCGCCCATAGATCCGTTGATGAGTCTTTCAAGATTGATGAAGGACGGGATCGGGCCAGGTAAGACTAGAGAGGATCATCACGGAGTATTCATGCAATTGATCGGCTCTTACGCGGAGGCTGTGAGGCTTAGGGAGCTCTCGGTTATCGTAGGGTCAGAGGCGTTGAGTTCCAGGGATAAAAAGTTCCTCGAGTTTGCTGACAGGTTTGAGAGAAGATTTATCGGGCAGGGAGAGTTCGAGAGGAGGAGTATAGAGCAAACGCTTGACATAGCGTGGGAATTACTAGCAATCCTTCCAGAAGAGGAGTTGAAGAAGGTTAGGGTAGAGCATATTAAGAAGTATCATCCAAAATACAAGGGGCTTGAACCACCAGGCTCCCAGACCGCTTGAACCTGTTTTAAAACTCAATAACAGATCCTGCCCCAGCCTCGACCAGGACATTGCTGTATTTCTCCCTGAGATATTCTAAAGCCCTCCTCCCTATGCAGTGCAAGGGGACCAGCTTAGCAACCCCTAGTTCACCAACAACATAGTCTAGAGTTCTTTTCACAACTTCCTCGGGGGCGTTGCGGAGGTGGAGCCCACCTATCAGCACTCCAATCCTCCTCCCCAGGGATGATGCCACCTTTTCAAGGGTCTCCACACCAGGGTGTAGGCAACCGGTCGCAATCAACAACTCATCCCCCATGTTGAAAACGAGATACTGCTCCACGGGCGGTCCGTGAAAAGGGCCAGCAACTAAAACATCCCTTGCCAACTGCGTGGTCTTAGTAACTTCAACCGGGATCATGTCGTGAGAACGGAGCATCCTGCCCAGCGAGTCCATCATGCCGTATGGGATGTAAACCTTGATGTAAGGGTTTTCCCAGGAAAGGTGTTTGAAACCCCCGTAGTGGTCGGAATGCGGATGGGATATTACTGCTACATCGATTCTTGAAGCATCTATTCCCAAGACTCTCATATTCTCCTTAAGCGACTCCTCATCAGGGCCCATGTCGAATAAAATAGTGAACCCTTCTTTCTCAAACAGCAACGATAAACCATGCCTGGCCCTTATCACATCACTAGTGGATTTGTCATCTATGATAACAACTACCTTCATCTTCAACAGCAGCTTTATTTATATCATTGATTTCTCTTTAAATTTCGCTTGGGAGTGTTTTTGAACATTGCAGTGTTGTTTACCGGGGGAAAGGATTCTGTTTTAGCAGTGCACAAGCTGAAGGATGAAGGCTTCAACGTGAAGGTGTTGATCAGCATTATACCGTCTTACGAGTACTCGATGCTGTACCACAAGCCCCACCCGCAGGTGTTAATGTTGCAGGCTTATTCGATGGGAATTCCTCTTGAGACAGCCACTGTTGTTGACCCGGGGAGGGAAGAGGTTGTTCTCGATGAAGTCTTATCAAGGTGTGTTAGGAGGTACGGGCTCTCCGGCCTTGCATCCGGGGCTGTTCTAAGCAGGTTTCAAAAAGAAAGGTTTGAGAAAATAGCTTTGAAACACGGCCTTGAAGCAATTCACCCGAACTGGGGTGTTGACCAGAAAAACTATCTCCGCAGACTAATCGGTTACGGGGTAAGGTTCATAATACAGTCTATAACAACCATGGGCCTCCCCCACAGCATGCTGGGGAGGGTCTTATCAGCAGAGGATGTTGAGAAGATACTGGTTTTATCAGAGAAATACGGTTTCAACCCTTCTTTCGAGGGGGGTGAAGCCGAGACTGTGGTGTTGGATGCGCCACTGTTCAAATACAGGCTCAAGTGCGAGGGTAGTGTTGAGGAGAGATCAGAGTATGAAGCTTTTTTCAATATTAAAAAATGTTGCTTAATCCCTAAGAATTAAGAGCGCTCCACGTAAACCCTTATCGTCTCAGCCAGATGCTCAGGTTTCGTATACCATTTATCGTATTTGAAAGTGTTGTTCTTTATCGTTACCGTGACATAATCCTTCTCGTCCTTAATCGTTGCGACAACATTACCGTCCTTAATCAACTGGAGCTCGCCGCTCTTATCCTGAAATTTAATACCTGGGATTTTGGAAGCAACCTGGATTTTAAACTGTTTCATATACTCGCTCATTCATATGCACCATGCTAGGCTATTTAAAAAATAATTCCATCCCTTATAAAATCTTACACCAAGTTTAACAGGGTTTAGTAAGTAACTCCCAGGAGGGCAAATCTATCCGCTCTTCCACCACGGCATGTAGCGTATTCTGATGGATTGCTCAAGGGTATGGGGGATTCAACTATCTCGCCCAGCAGTTGCTTCCCAGTGTTCTTCTCCAACTCCTCGGCACATTCTCTTGAACCATCCCAGGGAGCTACTATGAGTCCCCTTACGCTTTCAAGCCCGTCCTCCAAAGGAGGCTTAACCACCATTTTCTCAAGGTGTTTCAAACCTTTCTCCCTGAGGTAACTATTGATTCCCTCCCATGTGTTTTTCAACGCGTGATAGAGCTCGTCAATCTTTACAATGGTCTTGAGCGCTCCATCTCTCCTGGCAATGGTAGCGGTAAGCGTTGAAGCCTCCCTCCTTCCAACCTCTATCCTTGTTGGAACTCCGAGCATCTCCCAGTAGTAGTATTTCCAGCCGGGCGTGTGCTCTAAATCCATGTCAACGTGCACTCTTACTCCAAGGTTTTTCAGAAGCTTCTCCACTCTGCTGGCATAATCCAGTACTTCTTGTTCAACACCCCTCATTATCGGGACTATTACTACCTGGATGGGCGCGATCTCGGGAGGGAAGAACAATCCTTTCTCATCCCCGTGGATCCCTATTACCGCTCCCAACGTCCTCTCACTGACACCGTAGCAGGTTTGGAAAACATATTTCTCGCTGCCATCGGAATCCATGAACTTTATGTCGAAGGCTTGTGAGAACCTTTGTCCAAGATTTATAACGCTTCCAAGCTCCAAGCCCTTGCCATCCGGCATAACGGTTATGAAGTCGTAGTTGTACTCCGCTCCTGCAAAGGTATCCCATGGAGGGGTTTTAACAATGAAGTACGGGAGTTGTAGAGCGTCGAAGTACTTTTTGTAAATGCTTAACGCCTCCTTTATCTGAGCCTCAGCCTCCTCCATGGTTGCGTGAGCGGTGTGTGCTTCTATGAAACCCATTATCTCCCTGACCCTCAGAATGGGGTGTGTCATCTTGGTTTCATAGCGGAACACGTTAACTATCTGGTACATTTTCACAGGGAGATCCTTTCTCCCCTTTATCCACATATTCCACATGTAGTACATGACTGTTTCGCTAGTGGGTCTAACGAACAGTCTCTCTTCGAAACGCTTAGTCACTGTTCCCTCTACTACGAAAGTCTCGCCTCCGAAGCCTTCAAGAAAATCCTTCTCCCTGCTGAAAACACTCTCAGGTATCATAGTTGGGAAATATGCTTCTTCATGCCCGGTTTCCTCTAGCAATTGAATCAGGATTCTCTGAGTAAGCCTCAAAGCCTTAAGCCCGTACGGCATCCACACGTTCATTCCTTTAACAGGGTATCTTATGTCAACTATCTTAGCCTCCTTCAACACTTTATGATACCATTCAGGGAAATCCGCGTACTTGTCAACTCCTATTGGACCCTGCTTCTCCAACAGCGCCACCTTGTATCCGATCAAATGTGGTCAATACTTTAAAAGTATGCTTACGGCCGAACTCAACGCTTAGCGAACTTACAATGTCGTCAACCACTTTGTTCAGTGTTTCCTTCAGGAATCCCTCATTATGTTTAGTGAATGAGAAGTTGTAGAACCTGCCACTGCACAGCTGGAGGCTAATGGAAAAATCCTCCCAGCCTAGGATCCCTTCAATCCTGCTTCCCGCTTCCTGGATTAGTAGTAGAGGGCTTAGCAACCCAGCATGGAAGACTGCGTGATCATTAATTCTCAGTGAAGCACAGTCGCTGAACGTTTCAGTAACGATTCTTAAAACACTCAGCGAGCCTATGACACTTTCAGCCTGCCTCGCCTTAGCCACGATTGCTTTAAACTCCAAGGGAAACCAGTCGCGTGAGACGTGATCCCACAGATTTCTAGCATCAATTTTTTCAGGACTACTTGACAATATTGTTTTAACCAGGAACTCGGCGAGATCCGCGGCTATTAAATCAGAGTTCACGCTGACCCGGTTATCTAAACTCGAGTAGTGAATCCTCCACGAGTACTCATTGTTCAGCGTGGTAATAGCCATTGAAGGTATTCCCTCAAGGAGGTAGCTTAGACTGTCAAAGGAATAGTGATTTCCGCCTGGAACAGCGCTCCAGCCCGGCTGCAACGATTCCGCAAAAACCTTGTACAATGAAGGATGATAGTACACTGTTGGAGTGGCAGCGTGGACTGAGTCTATCACTACCGAGTACAGCGTGTTTTCCAAAAAACCCTTATTCCTCATCACTTGTAAGAAGTACCTAGAGCCCCATGACCAGGGGTATGGAGAAATATAGGGAGACCCCAATTCTTTCGCAGTGAAGGAGATCAGGAAAACGTTTGCCTTGTTTTCAACTTTTCTCAGCTGTTTCGCCAAAGCCACAAGGGTTTTCAACCCGGCAATGCTGTCTCCCTCCCCCTCGAACCAGTGGTCATGATGCGTTGCAACATGGATTTCGCCATCTCTGGACCCGTTAACCCCTGCGATCAACGTGTAGCCTATTGAATCCTTAAGATCTGTTACCACTTTAACCGTTGCCTTCAACTTGCTAGTATTTTTCAGCATGTCTTTTAATGCTCTGTAAGCCTCCTGGTCTACGGTTACTACAGGTATTGGCGGGGGATTCCCTGGAGTGTTGGACGGGTATGGAGGGTCTGTTACGACTGTTTTCCTGGTGAGGGCTTCGTCTTCCTCGTAGAGAATTACCGCTGACGCTCCTCTCCGGAATGCTTCGTGGACGCGAATGCTTGTCGAGTAGTAGTTTTCAGGGTATTTCATTAAAACAATGTCGCCGAACCCGCGCTGAAGGTTTTTTTCAAAGGATAAGTATCCTTCCGTTTCACTCTTCAAGGAATACGGTATGGGAATGCATTTGAAACCCGTGTCTCCGATGGTTATGGAGCAGTCTTCAGGAATCCATGTCTTCACCGGTGTTTTCAAAACATCAATCCAGTCCACATGCTCAGAGAGCTGGTTCCTTAAAACCCGTATAATTTTTGACTCCGACCTGGATCCTGCTATAACCTCGCTCAATGCTTGACCACTCTTATTTAAAACAGTAACACCATTGTTCTTAATGGCTGATAGGTTTGATTAAAATTTACTCTCTCAGCGTGAAAAACCTTTCAGGGTTTATAGATAGGTTGAAGACTCTTGGCTTCACGATTGAGGAAGGACCCCACGTGGTGCTTGAGGATAATAGTGAGGTCTCAGTCTTCAAGGGCTACAGGAACAATGAGTTAGAGTTTATCATTGTCTCACACTATCTAACCCAGTACTACAAGGCTATCCTGGAAAACCCTGGCAGCGGCGAGGAGTACCTTGAAAAACTTCTAGCTTTGAAGTACAGTAGTGAAAGATGGAGCATCCCGGTCTCACCTATCTACTTCATAGCTTTCAACACTTCTGTCGAAGAATTCCTATCATCCTTCAAGGATGACTACCCTGTTGAGAACGCTGAGGAAATATTAAGCAAGTATAAATCAGCTAATCCTAATTATCAGAGAATAGTAGAGGCTGTGGTGGGCAGGATTATAGACGGGTTAAGCGAGGGCTAGGTTTTCACCGGTTTTCGAAACCTGTCTCCCACAGTAAGGGCAGAATAAGGCATCGCTGGGAATACTGCGTCCACAACTACTGCATAGTAGGGTTTCCTTAACCTCGCGTGAAACATTGTTCTCGAACTTCTCCTTGTACTCCTTCTTGATATCGTCTATTGTTAAATGGAGGTAAACCTGCGTGGTCCTGATGTCGGTATGCCCTAGCAACCTTTGTAGAGAGGGGAGGCTTATGCCAAGCCTTAAAGCCCTTGTTGCGAAAGTGTGCCTGAGAACATGGGGCCTTATCTTCTCCGGGGGAATGCCCGCTCTCGCAGCCAACCTTTTAAGCTTCTTGTAGAGGCCGCCGTAGGTCAGGTTGATCAACCTGTCATCCCTTCCTAGATTGTTCAGCCTCACCCAGGCCTCGATAAGCTTGAAGGTCTCGTTGGAAGCTGTAACATACCTTTCCTTACCATACTTGCCCTCGACGACTCTAATGGTTTTACTGTTGAAGTCTATGTCGCCAACCCTGATGCTTAAAACCTCCCTGCTCCTTAAACCAGTATCCAGCAGTAATCGTAGAATGAGCTTGTCAAGCGGGTTTCTAGCAGCGTTGAACAGCTTACCCACTTCCTCATCGGTTAGAGCAGTTATTTTAGAAGAAGGCTTCTTAACCCCCGGCACGCTGAGCTGGAGGCCAAGCCATTCGAAAAACCTTTTAAGAAACAGTGTGTAGTAGTGTAGTGTTGCCTGCCACCTAGCCTTGTCGACTGTCTTCTTCCGGGGGAAGCCTGACCTAAGCCTTTCATTCCTCCATGCAAGCACATCTCTCAACGTGACCTCTTTCAACGGCTTATCCCTGATGAAGTCGAGGAAGTCGCTGATGGCGGATTGATAAGCTTTAACAGTATCCTTAGACGCTCCCGTCGACTCTAAAAGCATTATGAACTCCTGCAAGATCTCCTGGTTGCTCAGCTCAAGTATTTCCCTAGGAGCCTTCCCAACGTCTATCTTAGCCGGCACTTCCAGCCCTGTGGGAATATCCCATTGCTTTTTCTTTTAAACAGGGAGGTGTTTCAGTTAACCGTATAAAGCCTGTGTGTCAAATTATTTAAAGGGATGAGGAAGCGTGGCAGGTGTAACCCTTAAAGGGGATGATATCCTCGCGCGGGGCTGACCACTCCACACTGGTGATGGATTTGAGTAGGTGGGTTGTCTTGGCGCACGGTGACGGGGACGGGGTCGTCTCCGGCGCCCTGGCATGCGCCTACATTAAAACCATGGGCTCAGCTTGCAACGTGTTCTTCACACACCCTGTTGGGATCGTGGAGGACTTGAAATCGTTCACGAAACAGGGAGACAACATAGTAGTGTTGGATATCGCCGTTGACGAGCTCTACAAGGATGAGCTGTTAGGGGTTTTGAAGACTCGTGCTGAAAGTGGAATAGTACTGTATATAGACCATCACCCTCTCCCGGAAGGCTTCAACGCCCTAGGCGATGGAGTAGAGTTTATCCACGACCCATGCTGCTCGGCGTCAGAGCTCTCGTACAGGTATTTCAGCGAGAAAGGGCTGGATCCCGAGTACGGCAGGGTAGCGTTATACGGGGCTATCAGCGACTACCTTGACGAAACCGTCTGGGTTAGGAGCGAGCTCCTTAAATGGGATAGAAGGGGGATTTATCTGGAGGCTGGAATTATTACCCAGGGGCTCGAAGGCTCGAGACGTGATCACGAGTTTAAGAGGAAAGTAGTTGCTCATCTCAGCGGGAACAAGCTGCCCAGTGCGCTCCCAGACCTTGTCTCCAGGGCTCTCCACCAGGCCGTTGTAGACGAGGAGCTGAGGCTGTGGGTTAAAGCAAACGTGCATGTACATGGAGATATCTCCTATGTGGTAGATCCGAGGGGAAGCCTCGGCCGGGCAGCCAACTACGCGATGGTTTACGGGGGCACTCTTGTCGGCGTAGCCGCTGAGTCTAGAGGTGACATTTATGTTTTAAGCTTGAGAAGCCGTGGAAGCGTCGACTTAAACAAGGTGTTGAGAGAGTTGAGCAGGAGGCTTAAAATTCACGGTGGAGGACACCCCTATGCGGCAGGAGCCAGGGTGAAAAAAGATGTTTTCAAGCAATTCCTAGACGAGCTTGCCGGTTGCATTCAGCAAGAGCGTTCTAAACAGCCAGAGATGCTTTCTCCGCGATGAGTTGCTCAGCCTCCTTCGCCCCAAGCTCCGCCGGTCTAACCTCTTGGAGTTCTTTAAGGATTAAATCCGGGTTTTCAGCCAATACCTCCTTACTCGTCTCAGAGGTCTTCAAGTACCTGAATCCCTTACCATTGCTTAATATCAACGCATCGATTAAAACACCCCTATCGCTCGGCTCCAGGGTCAGTATCCCAATAGACTGGTCTTCATGTCCCTTGATCTTGAATAAGTATCCGCCCGTTATAGTTTCACCTAGCAAGTCAATGCTCTTAACGCTTTTCAAAACATCTTCCCGGATCTCAGAAACCAACGGCTTTCCCGGTTCCGGTACTTCTCCTCTCAATATCTTCTCAGCCTCCTCCTTGCTCGGGAGTGTAGCATACTGCTTCTTAACCTCTTCAAGCTTTGCATCTAGGACTTTCCTAATAGTGGAGGATACCTCCTCATCGTTAACTCTTTTGAAAACCTCTAGGCTAAGGGTGTTATAGTCGAACACTATCCTGTTGAAATCCTTGTCCATGCTGTATTTAACCCTTATTCTCACGGCATCGCCCTTCTCGACCCGGATTGATTCAACCAGTATGTGGTAGAGGATTCTGTTCAATTCCGCGGACGCTCTCGCTATTTCTCTCGCGAAATCTTTATTGTTTTTCATCAAATCTTTCAATTGCGCAAACAATGTCCTCCTGACCTTGTCAGCGTATGCTCCAGCTATCACTATTCCCGTGTTAAGCTCCATTAAGGCTGGCCTCGTAGTTATTGGCTCGGTCAAATTTATCACCAATATATAATATGTACTGGTTTGGTATATTACTGTTTTAATTCACTTTTATTAGTTGGAATGAAATATTTTACTTTTGGATGGGAGACTTGGAAAACCATGTTTACTACGAGGGAGTCGTCATAGGTGTTGAGCAACCGGAGGGGGTTGAGGAGCCCTGCATCCTGGTTCACGGCAGGATGAATGATAAGGATGCTGAGTTCTACTTAATACTTGATGCTGCATCATACCATGAAGTTTTGAGGCTTGGAATAGGGCAGCAGGTTAGCGGCAGGGGAGTGGTTGAATCAACAAGCCCTCTCATTGTCAGGAAGGTTTAGGAGGGGTGGAGTTGAGTGAGCCTTAAACTTCTTTCAAAACCTCCCAGAATCAAGGTTTTAGAAGCGGTTGGAGCCATTGGCGACGGCAGGATTAAGCTGGTGGGTGTGAACAAGGCTTTTGTCAGGTCAAGCACCGGGGAGAAAGAATACACGGTGGTCATCGTTAAGGATGGCGTTGACACCTTCAGGGTTTTCAGCAACGATAACGGAACTATCTTCAAAAACTACATAGGCTACCCTATTATCTCGCTCTTAATCCTAATGGGCGAGCTACCGCTTGACAACACCATTGCTAAAGCCTTGAGCGGGGTACCGTGGAAGGAGCTTAACGAGAAGTATCAGAAGTACGCGGTGGTTGAAAACATAGTTGTATCCCGGGCTGAGAGGCTGGGGGTTCCAAGGACCACTATAGACGAGTACGTCAACATAGTCTACAAGAAGCTGGGTTTGATAAAAGTATACTTCGACGAATCCCTCATGCATCAGTAGAGGTTAACCTTTCCCTTAACTATTTTAACATATTTTCTCAGAACAAGCTGACTCAGAATCCTGCGGGCCTCGTTCTTCCCAACACCAAGCTGCTTGGTTAGGATGAACACCGCATCTTTCACGCTTAACTCCCCGTAGGTTAGCATCGCGTTTTTCAAGGCTTCAAGCCCTTCCCCAAGTATTCCGAAAGGCTTCTCTATGACAACCAGCCTATCGCCCATTATTTTAAACCTTATTTTCAGAAAAGACTTCTTGTTGAAGTAGACGTACTCGTCGCCTGCTTTGGAGATGTATGCTTTCTCGAAAACCCTTGGAACCCTTAACCCGGAACCAGGGGTTGTAAACACGATCACGTTTTCAACAAGGCCTCCTAGAAAGGGAATCCTATCCGGCTCCACTATTATGATTCTCCCAGCTCCTTGCACAGACCCTGTCAACACCTTGCCGGATTCAACATCTTCTAATGGAATATAGGGTAGTATGATGTTTTTCTCATCTACAAGCCCAACTGGTTTATCCGAGGCTTTCACTACTAGCGAAGCCAGCTTACCTACGACCCCGGCGTAGTGTGTGTAGACCACTTTCCAGCCGGTCATCAAGTCTTCAAGCAACGGGTTCATTTACTTCACTGTTTTTTATTTACTCCTCCAAGTCTTAAATTAAAACGGGGCTGGTTATGGAGGAAATGTACGTTGAGTGGAGCCGTCAGGCAAGGAGTGCTATTGAAAAACCCGTGCCGGTGAGGTTTAACAGAGGAATCAGGTCGGTGATCGTAGCCGGTATGGGAGGAAGCGGTATTGTAGGGGACGTATTGTCAACGCTTTCATCAAATTACTCCTCACTACCTGTGATAACTGTTAAAAACCACATCCTCCCCGGCTTTGCGAGCCGTGAAGACTTGTTGCTCGTTGTAAGCTACAGCGGTAACACTGTTGAAACATTAAGAGTCTTCGACTCCGCATTAGAGAGGAATATCCCCATGGTGGCTGTTTCAAGCGGCGGGTTGTTGAAGACCAGGGCTTACGAGCACGGCATCCCCTATATTCAGCTACCGGAGGGGTTGGCGCCGCGGGCAAGCCTCCCGTCGATGCTTTACGGGGTTTTGAAACTGCTTTACGAGAACAACTTGTTAAACATTCCTTTCAAAATAGTCGAGGAGAGCGTGGACTTCCTCGAGGAGAAGACGGGTGAGGCTATGGCTGAGGCGGGATTGATTGCTGAATGGGTTCACAGGTCTAAAGGACTGCTGGTTATTTCAACCCACTCCCCGCTAGAATCGCTCGGGCTGAGAGGGAAGAACGAGTTTAACGAGAACGCTAAGATACCTGTCAAGGTCGATGTTGCTCCTGAATGGATGCATAACGACATAGTGGGTTACGAGGAGCCTTTCTTCAAAGACTTCACAGTTCTCGAGGTCGTGGACCCGGGTGATAGGGTTGGCGTGATGCTTGTCGACTTCATGAGAACAATATACGGGAGGGTTACGAAGAGTTTTCACAGGCTGGTTCTAGAGGGGGGTAGCCTGCTGGACAAGATACTGTACGGGTCCATGGTCTTCGGACTATCCAGCTGCAAGCTTGCCAGGATGAGAGGGATAAACCCCTTGAAAACAGCCAGTATTCAAGAATATAAGAAAGCGGCTGGAGCAATATTCAGTGCCTGAGGACTGTTTTAATTGGGAAACAGTAGTTTTTCCGAGAAAATCATTTGGCTACTAAGTATTTCAGCGGGAATCATGCTAGCTGTTGCAGTAGCCTTAAACAATAAGGAACTGTGGATAGCGTGGAGCCTTCTAGGAGATGAGAAGTTCTACTTGATCGCGGGAATCATCCTGTTCTTCACTATGAGGAAAGGAATGGGAATTAGTGTTGCCGCTGCAGTATTATTCTCAGGATCCCTCAACATTGCTCTCAAGTATTCTCTAAACCTGCCGCGTCCTCCCCAGGAGTACTGGAGAGCTGAAGCCTCCGGACCCGGATTCCCCAGCGGCCACTCACAGGTTTCAACATCGTTCTGGACATCGATAACTCTCCAGGTGAGGAGGAGGGGGCTCGCCGTCTTCTCAGCAATAGCTGTAGCGGGTGTTTCACTTAGCAGGGTGTTCCTCATGGTGCACTATCCTTTAGACGTGGTCGGCGGGGTATTCGTCGGGCTCTCGTGCGGGTTGTTCTCGGTTAAGGGATTAGGGGTTAAAACCGTGAAACCCTGGCTTCAACCCCTCGCCCTAGCCGTGCTAGCTAGTTCTATAAACCTTGTGAACGGGTGGGAGGTTTCAGCAAGCCAGGCGCTACTGGGGCTGGCGCTCTCCCTAATCATTGGCAACCGCGTCGTCGACCGCTCCATGAGGATGCTGGACTCTTTGAGCTTCCCGGAGAGGATTGCAATGGGGTTAGGGGTTTCACTCATCGCGTTCCTCACGTATAGCTTCTCAGCACTAATACCTTACGGGGTTTTAGCAGGGTTTTTCCTGCTGGGATTGCTCATGGCTTACACTCCTACATTATACGCGGGCTTCAAAAAGATATTGTAAACCCTATCCTGCTAGCCCAGAACGCTACGAGCCCGAGAAGCATTGCCCTCAGAGTGGTTCTACGGGACTTCTCCAACGCCTGCTTGTCCCCAGGGTTCATGCATGTCTTGAGAAGGCTTGAGGAGTACAAATAACCCGCTGCAAGTATTAGGGCGAGGTAGAGAATGCTTGCCTTGCCCAGCACTCCTGCTAGTACCCCGGTTAACGGCCCTGTCACGCTGCATGCTTTCAATATTTTAATGGATGCTGGAACACCTATTTTCAAAGGAATGGTCTCGTACCCGAGGGCTTTATCCCCTTCAATATCCTGAACAGCCTTCAACACCTCTCTGCCAGTGTTGACTATGAAGATTGTTAGGGTGAAGAGTATTGTGAAGCCGAGGGCTTCGCGCGGGAGGCCTGAGGCTACGTATCCGTAGACTATTGGACCAGTTGTTGATGCTGAAACCATGAACTGGCTCCACCAGTGTTTACGCATGAAATTGTAGAGCAAGCCTATTGCCAGGTAGGCAGCTGTCACGACTACAAGGCTGGGTCCAGCAATAATGTTCACCGCGACACTCACAACTGAGAAAACCACTGTCAGAATCCACGCTGCCTTAACGCTTGCCCGACCGCTGGGCAAGGGTTTCCAGGGCTTGTTAACCCTGTCCACCTCGATATCGACGATATCGTTGACCAGCATGCTAGCTGCCGTGGCTGTGAAGCCTGTTGTAAACCCTATTACCGCTAGCAGCAACACATGCTGGTTGAGCCTGTAGGAGTTGAACACGAGGAGTGAGAAGACTACTCCAAGCCCGCTCATGAAAGAGTTTAAAGGCCTTATCATCTTGAAATAGTTTTCAGCCATTCACTATCCCTGGCGCCCAGGCTATTCTACCGATAATATTGAAGGCTGAAGTAATAAAGAATTGGTGTCCCGCTCTCCACGGATACGGGTGTGCAGGTTGAAGCCCCTGTTAAGGATGATTGAGCAGAGGGTTGAGATTAGATGAGTAAAGTATTAAGGATTCGATCACGATATGGATAAGTAGTGATGACACGACGGTAATCCTACCCTTGAAACGGGGATGAGGATCGTTACCCATTCTGAAACCGGTTTCCCTGCCACACTATTCATAATTCTTGCCGGCGCCCACTATGGTTTCAACTATTTGATCAACCGCTTCGGAATGCTTAATTCTTGAGCATTAGGATTAGCAGGAGTAGTTCTAGCGCTGGCGGAACAGCCATCATTAGAGGTGTGAATGCTTCCGGAGTAACCGTTGCCGCTACTGCTAGCAATACCTTGCTCCCTCCTCCTGTGGTGGTGAACCCAGGCATCACGTAAAAGGATGAACTAAGCGCGTTAGAAATCACCAGGTATTTTGCGGTTGAAGACATGCATTTATGCGTACTTGCAAAATGACTTCTTACAAAGTACAGGTGCGAGATCTAGGAGAGAGTAGTGTTTAAGAATTGGTTTATAAGGGCGCTGTGGGGGCTGGCGCATTCAGGGTTTATACTCGAATTCACGGGATCCCGCTCTACCCCGGGTTGCAGTTAAGCATCCACCCGGCTCGTCCCCTGAG